>DATDIC010000536.1:0-18059 GCA_036521275.1 Acetobacteraceae bacterium | reverse complement strand
ACCCCGATCAACGCGCCCAGCAGCAGCACCAGCACAATCGCGGCGAACACGTTCATGCCGCCCGCCAGGGACATCGCGAACACTACCCCGGTGAGGCCGGCGACTGATCCCACCGACAGGTCGATGCCGGCGGTACTGATCGTGAACAGCTCTCCGTACGCGATGATCGCGTCTACGGAAACCTGGCGCATGATGTTGAAGATGTTGCCGGTGGTCAGGAAATAGGGTGAGGCGATGGCCAGCGTGATCCATAGCAGCACCGTGCACCCGGCAACCCAGGTCTCCACCGGCAGATTATGGCGGAGGCGGAGTTTCGGCTCCTGTTCGGGAGCAACGGTGCGGTCCGACGTGGTCGCGCTGGCCATTCGCGGTCAGCCGCTCAGTCGCCGAGATATGGCGTCAGTTGATACTTCTTGGGGTCCAGCAATCCAGCCATCGCCGGACTGTCGATATTTGCCTTGGTAACGACGTGCACGCCGGAATCGACAAATTTCGGAAACACCACGCCCTTCGAAGCTGCCAGCCCGTACCACACGCCGGCGTAGCCCATCATGAACGGGTTTTGCACGATCAGACCATCCAGGTTGCCGTTGCGCACGAAGCTGACCTCCTGGTCGGAGGTGTCGAACGCCACTGCGCATAGCTTCGACCCTAAATTCTTCTCCTGAATTGCGCGGCCAGCCCCATCACCCTCCAACTCGTTATCGGCGAAGATGCCGACCAGGTCGGGATGCCGGGTCAGGATATCCTCCGCGTCCGATAGCGCCCGTGCCGGATCGTTGTTGCCGACCCGGTGCTCGACGATCTGCAATCCAGGATGCTTCTTGAGCTGCTCGACGAACCCCTGGTCGCGATCGTTCAGCGATTGCGCGCCGGCCAGGGCGGTCATGTAGGCCACCTTGCCTTCCTCCTTGCCGGTGCGCGCCTTCACGCAAGCCGCCACTTCGTCCGCAGCTTTCTCGCCGCCAGTCACGTTGTTGGTCGCCAGGAACGTCACGTATTTGTCGGTATTCGCATTGGAGTCGATCACGATCACCGGTATGCCGGCCGCGGTTGCGTTGGCGATCGGCTGGGCCAGCGCCTGGGCGTTGGTGGCCGCGATCACGATCGCAGTCGGCTTAGAGGCGATGGCGTTCTCCATCACCGACACCTCGCCGGCCACGTCGGTTTCCGCCTGCGCGCCGAGCTTGGAGATCGGCACATTGAGCGCCTTGGAAGCCGCGTCGGCGCCGTCGAACACGGTGGCCCAGTATTGCGAGGTGGTGGCCTTCACGATCACCACGATGCGCGCGTTTCCACCGCCAGCCTGGGCATAGGCCGCCCCATGCGGAACCAGACCCAGGCCCAGAACGGCGGTAGCCGCCAACAACGCTTTCTTCATATATGCTCCTCCCGTTTATCGACCCCTATTATGCCGCGACCGGTTCCGTCGTCTCGCTGAACCCGGTCATGTATTTGATCAGCTCCTGCTGTGTCGTTGCGCCGGCAGCCGTGGTGTGCACGATACGTCCGCGATACATCACCGCGACCCGGTCAGCGACCTCGAGTATCTCGATCAAGTTATGGCCGATATAGATCACCCCGACGCCTTCAGAGGCGAGCCGCCGTGCGAGCTGGATCACATGCTCGCGCTCCATCACCGCCAGGGCGGCCGTGGGCTCGTCCAGGATTACCACCTTCGCCTGCCAATAGAGCGCGCGGGCGATCGCCACGGCCTGCCGCTGTCCACCGGACAGGCGCGAAACGGTCCGTGCCCGCGTGGGAATGCGGCTCTCGATCCGTCGCAGCAGAGACTCGGTCTCCGTGCGGATCGCCCGGTTGTCGATCATAGGCAGGATGCCGAGCCAGCGCCGCACAGGCTCACGGCCGAGGAAAATGTTGGCGCCCACCGAAAGCTCATCGGCCAAAGCCAGGTCCTGGTACACTGTCTCGATGCCGAGGCGGCGAGCTTCGGCGGGGGCATGCAGGTCCAGCCGTTCTCCGTTCAGCCGGATGATTCCCGCGTCGGGCCGATACACTCCGGCGATATGCTTGATCAGCGTCGATTTACCGGCACCGTTGTCGCCGACCACCGCCAGCACCTCGCCGGGGTTTAGCGACAAATCGACGCCCCGCAGCACGCTGATCGGGCCGAAGTTTTTATGCAGGCCCTCGATGTCCAGCAGCGCCGGCACTGTCCTCCCCTTCGTCTATCGTTGGGTTCACTAGAAGCGAGCCCGGTTCCCACGTCAATCGCGGCGGGTGGCAGCGCAATTTGTTTACCCCGGCGTTTGGCGGAGAGGCCGGTTTGCCAAGCAATGCCGGCGAGTTGCGGCGCCGGTACCGCGTGCGCCCTTATGCGGGTGACTGCTCTCGCCCGGTGGGCAAGACCGAACTCAGGCGCCGGCGCAGCCGAGTGATCCGCCCGACCGCCGCCAGCCGCCGGTCCAGGAAGGCCAGTGTCGCCGCATCGTCTTCGCTGGTGTCACGCAGCCAGTACAGCAGCGTCGTCGAATACACACCGACAAGGATTGCACGCTTGGTGTACCAGGAAAAATCCGCCGAACGGTCACCCGCAGCATGCCAGATGGCGTCGACCGTGCGGGCGGTGCAGCGGGCGGCAATCTGCGCGCGTCGAGGAAGCGCCAATGCCGCCACCGCGCGCCGGATCGCCTCCCTATAGGGACGGTTCTGGATCAGACGCAGTTCCAGCACGGCCCGGACGCGCGCCGGCGTGCGCATATCGCCGAGGGAAAGCTGGGCCGCGCCTGCTTCCATCCGCCGGTCAGCGAGATCGCAGAACGCCTCGATCATGTCAGGCGGGCCGCCGGGAAACAGTATCTCGGCATCCCGCTCATCTCCGCTCGCGGCTACCAGGCCTGTGCGGAGGGCCCGCCACGTCCAGCCATCGAATGGCACATTCGGCAGCAGCGCCAGGATTGCTGCGTCCCGTGCGGCGCTGCGCTCGGGCGGCGGGATCATTCTTTGGCCGGCTCCGCACCGGCCGTGCTCATGAGGCGAGCGAGTTCCTCGTTGAACCCGAACAGCCGGAAATCCGTCATGCGCATCGGATACAATATCCCTTCCAGGTGGTCGTATTCGTGCTGAACCACTCCGGCATGAAAGCCGGCGACCGTGCGTTCGACCTGCCGGCCGTCGAGATCCACCCCGCGGTACCGGATGCGCGGCGCGCGCGGCACGGCAGCGCGCAACCCGGGGATCGACAGGCACCCTTCCCAGCGGAGGACGCGGTCGTCCGACAGCAGCTCGATTTCGGGATTGATCAGCACCGAATTGCCGACCGGCATGTCCTCCGGGTCATCGCTCTTGCGCTCCCCAGGGATGCGGAACACGAACATTCGCAGCGGTACATGGACCTGCGGGGCGGCGAGCCCCACACCAGGTGCATCCTCCATCGTCTCCATCATATCCGCGACCAGCCGGCGGATCTCCGGTGCGCCGGGGTCTGGCACCGTGTCGCAACGGCGCACCAGAACCGGATGTCCCATGCGGGCGATCTTGAGAATGGCCATGAAATCTCCGTGCGGGAGACGGGGGCGTGGTTTGCCCGAGACGGAACAAGGCGCGGGTCGCCGCCGCGCACAAGCCCCCCGCAACCCGAATTACGTTTGGCGGACCGACGCGGTGCATGGTATAGCGCCCGGCCTGCGTGGGGGGCCCCGCGTCAGGAACCGAAGCGCGTCTTTATCGCTCCTGACCGGCAGGAGCGAGCGAACGAAAGGAGCAGGCGGCCAAGTGCAAGTTCTGGTGCGTGACAACAATGTCGATCAGGCGCTCAAGGCGCTTAAGAAGAAGATGCAGAGGGAAGGAATCTTCCGGGAAATGAAGCTGCGGCGGCACTACGAGAAGCCGTCTGAGCGGCGTGCCCGGGAAGCCGCGGAAGCCGTCCGCCGCGCGCGCAAGCTGGAACGCAAGCGGGTCGAGCGAGAGGGTTTTTGATCCGGTTTCTGGCGCCCTCCGCGTAGCTGAACAGCCTTTCGGAGAAAAGTTGTCCCGCGGGCTTAGAGGCCTGGGCGGCGGCTTGATCACGCGGTCTGCCTACGCATCGTTCATCGCTGTTCCACCCACCGCCGATCGCCGCTTCGGCCTGGTTTCCGACATCAGCAGCCCGACCAGCACCGTACCCAGCGCGCCGGCAGCCGCCAGCGACAGGAAGGCCGGTATGTGCCCGGCTGTATCAGCGATCCATCCTCCCATTGTCGTACTGACTGTTGCACCACCCGCCACGCACAGCCCAAAGACCCCCATGCACAGATTGAAATGCCCGCGGTCTTGCGTGAGGTCGGCGGCAACGAGGGGCAGCATCACCCCGAACACTGCCGCGCTGATCCCGCTGATCGACTGACCTGCCACCAGCAGAAACGGGCCGGGCAGGAACGCCAGGAGCAGGCCTCGCACCGGCAAGGCGCCCCAGCCCACCAGAAGGATCGGCCGGCGTCCCCACGTATTGGCGCGGCGTCCCACCCACGGTGAGGCAACCGCGACGACCGCCTGAGGCACCACGATACAGCCGGCGATGATCAGATTGGCGCCGTCGCCGGCTGTTTTGGTCACCTGCGCGGCGGCAAGGGGCAGCATTGCTGCGTTGGAGAGGTGGAACAGAAACGCACAGATGCCGAATGTCACCAGTCGTCGGTCGAAGAACAGGCGGCGCAATCCGATCCAGTCCGGCCCGTTCTTCACTGCCGATTGGAGAACCGCGGGGCCAGGCGCGATGTGCCAGAGCGCCAACAGCGCCGGGACGCCGAGGGCGGCGGTCAGCCAAAACACCGATGAGCTGGACAGATAGGTCCCGATCCCACCCATTATGCCTGCCGCCAGCCCGTTGCCGATCGACGCAAACGAGGCGTTGCGGCCCAGCCGCTCCCCCAATGCTGCGTGCCCCACCAGGCGCAGGCTGATCGCGGCAACAGCCGGCGTGATTACGCTGCTGGCGAACCCGTGCAGGATTTCCGCCACGACAACCGGCAACTGATATGGCAGCACGGCGAGCATCAAGGCAGCGCCGATCACGGCCACAATCCCGCTTGCTGCCGCAGCCCGCTTGCTGCGTACCGAATCAACGAAAGCGCCCGCCGGTACCTGGCTTACCACCGAGGTGATGGTGCCAAGGCTGAGCGCCAGTCCGATCTCTACCTCGGTCCATTTATGCGTGGTCAGATAGACGGCGACGAACGGGCCGAAGCCGGTCTGCACGTCGGCAATGAAGAAATTGACCAGATCGAGTGCCCGCAGGCTGCGCCTCGACGGAAGCGAACCGTCACGTGGCATCTGGCTACGGCGAAGTGGAGGGCTTCGCGCCGGCTGGTGATTGCGCCACCGGCGCGGCCTGGGTGGGCGGGGCGGCGGCGCCCGGAGTACCCGGCGGCGGCTCCCAGGGGGCCACCACGACGGCTGCCGGCTTGCTCTCTCCCTTATAGCTGGGGGCCGCCTTGATCTGGGCCGGCATCAGGTCCAGCACGATCGGATATTTCGCGTCACCGGGATTGAAGTGCAGCGTGTTCCAATGGACGGCGATTTTACGGCTGCCGACACCGAGAAATCCGCCGAAATCGATGACGGCCGCTTCCGGGACGCCGTCCTTGTTCACCAGCACATCCACCAAACGCCCCAGCACCGTGCCCAGCGGTCCGACCACCTGCTGACCGAGCACAGCCACCACCTTGTCGGGCGAAATATTGAAGACGGGTATCTCGCCCAGAGTTCCCTTCGCCGGCTCGGAAGCGGGGGGTGCGGGTTCTTTCGGTGCGGGCTCGGGGCCGGCTGCTATCAGCATGCCGGCCAGCAGCGCGAGGAGCGTGGGCCGTGCGCAATACCTGACTGGGTGCGGTGGCGAGCGTGGGGCGAAAAGTCCGGTCGCGGCCATATTCATGCCTTTTCTGCCCTGGCAATCGCGATGCGCCCGGACGGCCAGGATGCGAGCAGGATCCCAGCCGCGATGAACGCAATCCCTATTGCGTGGTACATCCGGAACTCCTCACCCAGGAACAGCACGGCCAGGATGCTGCCGAACAGCGGCATCAGATGCATGGACTGGCCCGCCAGGCCGGCGCCAGCCAGCTCGATCCCCCGATTAAACAGCAGATAGGCCACGAAGGAGGGGAACACGGCCACATACGCCATGCCAAGCCAGGTCGCGGGACCGCCGGTGATGCGTCCGCCCGCTGCAACCTCCCACACATAAAACGGCAATATCATGAGGGACCCGATTCCCATGGTGGCGGTCAGAAAGGCCAGCGGGTGGACCGCCGGGCGGCGGCGGAAGAGCACGCAATAGACGCCGTAAACCGCCATGGCGATGAGAATGATCATGTCGCCCCGGTTCAGCGTGAGACGCAGCAATGTCGTCGCCGAGCCGCGTCCGGCGATGACGGCGACGCCGGACAACGAGACCAGGATTCCCGCCGTCTGGCGCAGGCTTGGCCGGTCGCCGAACAGGACGAATGCCCAGATCAGGATGATCAGCGGCATCGCCGACTGCAGCAGCAGTACGTTGAGCGCCGTCGTCTTGGTCAGAGATATGTAGGACAACGTGTTGTAGGTCGCGATGCCGGTCGCCGACAGCACCAGCATCAGCGGCCAGTGGCGCAGCAGCACGGGCAGGTCGCGCCGCAGCAGCGGCCAGGCAAACGGCAATGCGACCAGGAACGCCCCGCCCCAGCGGCAGAACGCCAACGTGACGGGCGGCACCATGCCGGACATTCCCCGGCCGAGCACGATATTGCCGGCCCATAGCAGATTGGCCAGCACCAGGACGGGCCAGGCGGCATTCCACAGCCGCCCGGAGTGTAACCGGATCACTTCAGGTGTCGGTCGAAGAATGCGGCAACGGCGGCGTAGGCACGCTGGCGGTCGCTCCGCCGAACAAAGCCGTGCCCGGCGTAATCGAACACGAGATATTCGGCGGGCTTCTGCCGTTCGCGCAGCGCGGTCACGAACTGCTCGCTTTCGCCGATCGGCACCCGCGGATCGCGTGTTCCGTGCAGTACGAGCAGCGGCGCAGCGACCCGGTCAATGCGATGGATCGGAGAGATACGGTCGAACAGTGCGGAATCGCGTTCGGGGTCACCGTATTCGGCAGCACGGTGGCTACGCCGCCAGGGACCGGTGCCCGCCAGCAGCGTATTGAAGTCAGCAATGCCATAGTAATCGACTGCGGCTTTCCACAGCTCGGGATTTTCGGTGATCGCCGACAGTACCATGAACCCGCCATAGGACTGGCCCATGACCCCGATCCGGGCCGGGTCTATCGCGGGATGCGCGCGCAGCCATCGGGCGCCGGCGGCAAGGTCTGCGACGCTGTCCAGCCGTTTGCCGCGGTCGTCGCTTTCGCACCAGGCGCGCCCGTAGCCGGAGCTGCCGCGGACGTTGGGCATGAGCACCGCGAAGCCCTGCGCGAGCAGCATCTGCATGTCCGGGCGGAAGTTCGGGCGGGCCTGTCCGACCGGGCCGCCATGCACCCAGATCACCGCTGGAAACCCGCCAGCCGGTGCCAAGCCGCGCGGCAGTGCGAGCCAGCCGGGGATATGCTTGCGGTCGAAGCTATCCCACCCGACCAGCTCGAATGCAGCGAGGGAGTCGGTCGGGATGCCCGCTTCGGCGGGATCAGGGCAGAACAGTGGGCGGGCGGCTTTCCCGCCTTCCCATAGCCAGATCCCAGACGGCCGGTCGGGCGCCGACAAAGTGAACGCCAGCCGTGACCCGTCGGGCGAGAAGCTCGGGTCCGCGACGACCCCGCGCGGCAGGTCGAGCGCCGTCCGTTCTCCATTCGCCGGGCCGACGCGCAGCACGGACCAGCCGCGGTCATTCTCCACTGTCGCCAGCAGAGCCATGTCCGGCGAGATCGCCCAACCCTCCACGTCCCGGCCAGCCGCCGCATACACCACGGACACGGTGCCACTATCGGGGTCGATCCGGCATAGCCGGAGATGGTCGTTGCCCTGGTCGGTCAAAGCCAGCAGGGTGCGCCCGTCGCCCGACCAGCGGACCATCTGCCAATTGCACGGCGGCACCTGGAGGGTCTGCGCCTGGCGCGTCTCCGGATCGATGATGAACAGCGACATGTCGGCGTAGCCGCGATCCGCGAGTGCCGCCAGCCGGGTGCCGTCGGCACGCCAGCCCGCCACGGTGACGATGTGTCTGCCCTGGTGCACACAACGCCGCTCACCGCTGCCGATGTCCTGGACAAAGATGTCGAAATCCGCCTCGTCGCGGCTGTTGGCGGCGAATGCGATCCGCGCGCCATCGGGTGACCAGGCGCCAAAATCATGAATGACGGACGGAGCGTCGGTGAGCGTCGTCGCGGCCGGCTGGTCCGGTTCCGGGTCGATGAGCATCAGTTGCTGTCGCTCGTCGCCACCTCGGTCAAAGCCGTAGACCAGGCGGTCATCGGTCGGGCTGCGGCGCAGGAAGGCGATCTTCTCGTCTGCAAACGTCAACTGGCGTGCCGCTCCGGTCGAGATGTCCATGACCCAGAGCTGCGGCAGGCCGTTGTCGCGCAAATGGAACAAGCGTCCGCCGTCGCGCGAGAAGGCCGGCGCGGATGCCGCACCGATGCAGGCGAAATCGTGTGGGGCGGGCATGCGTTTCCTCCTGCGGGAGAGGTCGCTAGTACCTCGCTCGGATGGTTCTGGCCAGTTGCCCACGTATCTTTTCGCCGGACGAGCAGGGCCCGGCGGATCGTCGCCGCGGAACGGCAATCGGGTCGCTGTCAACTGCACGCCCGCGGACCGCGATCTTGGCATCCGTCCACCGATGCTGTTCCCTGCATCCATGCGCCGCATCGCCCTGCACCATGAAACCGACTGGGACGGCTGGCGCGCCGCCACGCGGGAGCTGGCACTGTCCGATATACCGCCTGAGCAGGTGCACTGGCGGATCGACCCGGCTCATCCGCACAAACCCGCGGTCGCCGAGGGTAGCAGCTTCGCGATCTCCCGTAACATCATTGCTTTGGCGGCGCAGGCGATTCAGGCGCGCGACCCCGAGCGGTTCGACCTGCTGTACCGGCTCGTCTGGCGCGCCCGTAGCGGTGAACGCGTGCTGGAGGACACCGCCGACCCGGAGGTGCGCCGCGTCCGCGGCTTGGCGTTGGCCGTGCGGGCCGAGCAGCACCGCATGCGCTCTCAGCTTCGGTACCTGCCAGTGGAAAATGGCCCAGTGGAAAATGGCCGGCGTTAGCTGGGTTGGTACCGGCCGGCGCATTTTGTGCTGGAGGCTAACGCGCAGCTTCTGCACCAGCGGTTCGGCGAGCTCACGGTCTCCATCCTGACACCGGACGGCAGCGCACATTGGGAGGCCGACGGGTTACGGTTCGGCCCGGGCGTGGACCCTGCCACGGCCGCTGACGACGCCGCGCTTGGCGCCTATTGGCGTGCGTATGGCGCTGAATTGCTGGAAGCGTCTCGTCCTGGCACATCTATTCCCCAAGCCGAGCCACTGGTGGACGAACCCTGGCCGCCGGATCGGCCGGCGCTGGGGCCGGTGGTCATGCCGATGGGCGCCGATGCGGGCATCGAGACCGCCATACACGAGGCCGCCGACTGTCGCCGCTGCCATCTCTGGGAGCCGGCGACACAGACCGTGTTCGGCGAAGGCCCGGCGCATGCCCGCGTGATGTTCATCGGCGAGCAGCCCGGTGATCAGGAAGACGTAATCGGCCGGCCGTTCGTCGGGCCGGCGGGGCTGATGTTGGACCGGGCCATGGCGGAGGCCGGTATCGATCGCCGCACGGCCTACGTCACCAATGCCGTGAAGCATTTCAAGTTCACGCCGCGCGGCAAGCGCCGCATCCATCAGACCCCGGAAACGCCGGAGATCCAGGCGTGCCGCTTCTGGCTGGACGTGGAGCGGGTCAGGCTGGCACCGAAGCTGGTGGTTCTGCTCGGGGGCACGGCTGCTCGTGCCGTGCTCGGCCGGGCGGTGACGATCGGTCGCGAACGCGGCCGTCCGATCAAGCTGTCTGACACCGAGACTGCGTTCGTGACCGTGCACCCCTCATTCCTGCTACGCGTCCCCGATGAGGATGCCAAACGCCGCGAATACCGCGCATTTGTCGAGGACCTGAAGAAAGTGGCGCAACTTGCCGGCCAGTTGGCCTGATCCCATCGGCAAAGCGTCAGGCTGGCTCCATCGCGCGTGCGGCAATCGGCGAAGGCGCACCAGCATTGCCTGAAACAGCGGGCCGCGGCGTAACGCACAGACGAGATCATCCCGCTCCGACCATCCGCAGTGCGAGCTCCGCCATCCGCTCCGACAGCTCGTCCAGATTGAGCCGTCCGGCGGGACGATGCCAAGTGTACGCCCATGAAACCATTCCACCGATTGCCAGAGCGGCCAGATGCACGTCGTGCACTGCGAATTCGCCGGCCGCGACACCCTCGGCAAGCAGCTTGGACAGCACGTGGTCGAACTGCTTGCGCAGTGTGTTTATGTTCGCCAGCGCCGCGGATTCCAGGTTCTTCTCCTCGCGAAAGAAGATGGCGATGTTGGGCTGCCGGCTCAGCACCACCTTGGTGAAACCGATCATCGCCTGGCGCAGCCGCTCGGTCGCGGTCCCGGGACATTCTGCCGCGTTGGCAACGGCGGCCAGCGACAGCTCGATCGTTGGCGTGCAGAGCGCGGCGAGAAGCTCGGTCTTGCTGCGGAAATGCGAGTAGATGAACGGCTTGGTGACACCGAGAGCGGCTGCGATGTCGTCCAGGGTGGTGGCGGTGAAGCCATGCGCGTAGAACAGCGCGACCGCTTCCTGCAGGATGCGCTCGCGTTTGCCGGCGTGGATCTGTTCGCGCGTGTGCTCCGCCATTCCGCTCATGACGCGGGAGTGTATGCGTCCTCCGGCGGGTTTCAAACCGGGCCGTCGTGTTACACTGGCGCAGGGTCGGAGAGGAGACGAGCATGGCTGGAATTATGGAGGGAAAGTCCGCGCTGATCACCGGTGGCGGCAGCGGGATCGGTCGGGCGACGGCGCTTGCGTTTGCACGGGAGGGTGCGCGTGTGATCGTCGCGGACCTTGCCGGCGATGCCGCGCAGGACACGGTGGCGTTGATCAACGCGGTTGGCGGCCAGGCCATGTCGGTGGTGTGCGAGGTGACCGACAGCACGCAGGTCCAGGCGATGATTGCCACCGCGATTGGCGCCTATGGCCGGATCGACTGTGCGTTCAACAATGCGGGCATCGCCGGATACCAGGTGGATGCGTCGGGGAAGAAGACCGCCGAGTGGTCGGAGGCAGCGTTCGATCGGATGATTGCGGTCAATCTGAAAGGTGTGTGGCTGTGCATGAAGCATGAGATTCTGCACATGCAGGCGAGTGGCGGTGGTGCGATCGTCAATACCGGGTCGATCGGCGGGCTGGTCGGCCTGCCGACATCTTCGGCGTACGTGGCGACCAAGCATGGTGTGCTCGGGCTGACCAGGACGGCGGCGATCGAATATGCGGCGGACAAGATCCGGGTGAATGCGGTGTGCCCTGGTTACATCCGCACCAAAATGACCGAGGACGTGATGCGGCGGCGGGGCGATGAGGTGATGGCGTTGGTTCCATTCAAGCGGATGGGGGAACCGGAGGAAATTGCCGAAATGGTCGTGTGGCTTTGTTCCGATCGTGCATCTTATGTGAGCGGGGCGTGCTATAACGTAGATGGCGGGTATATGGCGTTGTGACCGAGGACCGGTACCGACTACAACGAGAAGGGCCGGGTACAGACAAGGAAGTTTGTACCCGGCCCGATATGGTTGCGCCGGAGCTTTTCCATTGGGCAAAAGTCAAATCTCAGTCACGAATGATTATTCGTAAAATCGTTGCGCAGTTGGCCGCATCCATTCTAAACTACTCCTTAACGATAACTGCGGGAGGGCGGCTATGTCGCGAGCTTCGGACCGACTTCGGCGGTGGGCCTCCCTGTCGGCCCTGGCGAGCGCAGCTCTGACCGTGAGCGCCGGATCGAGTGAAGCGACAATCATCTACTACCCCCATGGCTTTACTGCTCCTGGCTCACTGCCGCTACCTGGCGGCAATAGTATCTTTCTTAATAAGACGCAGAGCAGATGGGGCAGCACGCAAAGTGTCTATCTCGGTCGGAGACGGGGTGTTTTCGGAAGTCGTAACACTTTGACCAAGGCATCGGCGCGCGGGGCCACATTCAAAGCGGCAGGAGGTTTTCTGGCCGTTACAAAAAAGGGCCAGACATTCAACCAGGTTGGCACGCGCGTCGCCGGCAACCCAATTATAGGAAGTCAGTTACACCGGTACGACTTTGGCGCGGGCACCGCTTGGTTCCCCTACCCGGAGGGCCGGACCGTAAGTCGGGTTTTGTCGGGAAGTTACTTCAACGGTTGGGTCGAACATACTCTCGGTCGTACCTACGGGACACGTAGCGGGCAAAATTACACGTTTATTCGGTTCTCCGCCTATCACCAATCCACCCCGTCCGATTTCCCGAATTACAACGATAAATACGCGCTGTTCCGCTTTGACGTGGGCGGGCAGACAGATTACGGCTGGCTCGAATTAAGCGTGGGCGGCGGCCAATATCCGGTTGTGAACGTTCTTGGCTACGCCTACCAGACGAACGGCAAGCCCATCAAAGCCGGGGACGTGCCTGAGCCACAACGCCTGCCAATTGCGCTCGGGGCGCTCGCCCTCGGCGCCATCGGGCTGAAGGAATGGCGTAAGAAGCAGACCGCCGTTGCCTGATGCGGCTCCTCCGCGTCGGCTGGGACCAGCCGATTGGAAAATCATCAATCCACTCCTGTAACGCGATGAAATCGCCGGCGCGGCGATAAGGTGACGGGGCGGTTCCGTTCAAACGGATGGAGGAATCGGAGAAAAATTCCGAAATGGCGGCGCTATGGCGCTGTGAATCAGTTCACGGCCAGTCGGATGCGAAAGTGCCGGCTGACGATCTGAAGCGGATATGATGCCGCCGCATCAGAAGCGGTTCAATTGACAATGGCTAAATATATAATGATTCCGGAATGTTATTGCATGGTTCCTGCACTTATTTTATCTTCCCTTTCGGTGGAGCAAACGATTGGCTTCTTTCGGAGGGGACAAGCATGACACGAAGACCGCGCTGGTTGGGGCGCTTGGCTTCGCTTTCAGCCCTAGCGAGCGCAGCTCTCGCCGCGAGCAGCGGGTCGGGCGAGGCTGCTATCATTTATCGCGGGGGTGAATTCGTCGCTCCCGGCTCATTGTCATTACCCGGTGGCAACGTCATTTCCCTAAATGTGCAGCGCACGGGATTCTTTTTCACTGAGTCCGTTTCAACCAATCGCAGGCGCGGCGCTTACGCATTTCGAACCGATTCCAATCAGGCGTCCGCGCGCGGCGTGCAATTCCGCACCGCAGGCAGAATGCTTATGGTTGCGGATAGAGGACAAACCTTCAACAAGATGGCAGGCAGCATCAACAGTAATCCCATCATCGGGCGCCAGAGATACGTCTCAGCCAACAGCGCAGGCTATAAGCGCTTTCTTTACCCCCAAGGACAAGGTGTGACCTGGCCGCTCAATAGCAGCGGTTGGACCAAGGAACGCACGAATGGCCGATTCACCTGGTCCTATAACGGACAAAAATACACAAGCATCGCATTCTCTGCGTCGCGTCGTTCTTCGCAGAACAGCTACCCAAACTTCGATGACAAATATGCGTTGTTCCGCTTCAATGTCGGCGGTCAGCTCGATTACGGTTGGCTGGAACTTAGCGTCCAGGGTGGAGACGATCCCTTCGTCGATGTGCTCGGCTACGCGTACCAGACGAACGGCAGCCCGATTGAGGCCGGCGCGGTGCCCGAGCCACAGCAACTCCCCGCGGCTCTCTGTGCATTTGCCCTCGGCGCCATCGGACTGAAAGAATGGCGTAAGGAGCGGAAGGCCGTCGCCTGATGCGGCTGCTTCTCGTCGGGTGGGATGCCGCCGACTGGAAAGTCATCGATCCACTCCTGCAGCGCGGCAAAATGCCCGTTCTTGCCGGACTGATCGCCTCCGGCGTGCGTGGCAACAACGCCACTATCTATCCGCCGCTCAGCCCGATGGTGTGGACCTCGATCGCCACCGGCAAGCGCCCCAGCAAGCATGGCATCCACGGCTTCACCGAACCGACCGAGGACGGGCTGGCCGTGCGCCCGGTGAGCAATCTGGGGCGCAAGGCAAAAGCCTTCTGGAACATTCTCAACCAGAACGACAAGCGCTGCGTCGTCGTTGGCTGGTGGCCCTCGCACCCCGCCGAACCGATCAACGGTGCGATGGTCTCCAACCACTTTCCTCTTTCCGCCACCGATGATCCCGCCAGACCGATGATGCCGGGCACCGTCACTCCCTCCGCCCTGACCGACCGGCTCGCCGAGCTCCGCGTCCACCCGACAGAGATTACCGGCGATATACTGCGATTGTTCGTGCCCCAGTGGCAGATGATCGACCAGGAGAAGGACAGAAGCCTGCACGACCTGGCCGGCATCATCGCGGAGACAATGAGCATCCATGCCGCCGCCACCGATCTGATCGAATCGGAGGCCTGGGATGTGGCGGCCGTGTATTTTGCTGGTATCGATCATTTCTCCCATCGTTTCATGCGCTACCATGCCCGCAAACGCCGTGGCGCGAAAGGGACGACTGATCCGGCACTCTTCCGTGACGTCATGTCCGGCGCTTACCGCTACCATGACCTGATGCTCGGCCGGCTGATCGAACTCGCCGGGCCTGACTGTGCAGTGATGGTGATCAGCGATCACGGGTTCCATTCCGATTCGCTGCTTCCCGACTATATTCCCGCCGAAGCAGCCGGGCCGGCCGTGGAACATCGCGATTTCGGCATCTTCTGCCTGAAAGCACCCGGCGTGCGGCGGAATGAACGCATTTTCGGGGCAAGCGTCCTCGACATCGCACCGACCATTTTGCACTTGTTTGGCCTCCCTGCCGGCACGGACATGGACGGCAAAGTACTGATCAATGCGTTCGTCGATCATACCCTGACCGATCGTATCCCGAGCTGGGAAGATGTTTCCGGCACCGATGGTCGGCACCCGCCACAACGACAGCATGATGGCGCAGCCTCGGTCGAATCATTGAAGCAGCTAATTGATCTCGGCTACGTCGCGCCACCCGCCGGCGATGCCGCAACAGCAGTGGACGACTGCTTGAGGGAGAATCGCTACAATCTCGCACGCGCCCACATGGACGCCGCCGAACTCGACGCAGCAGGCGAAATTCTCACCAGTCTTATCGCGCACGACGGCGAGCAGATGCGCTATCATCAGCATCTGTTCCAGTGTCTGCTGGTACAACAGCGATACGAACAGTGCACGCAGATGCTCGATGCGCTCGACGCCTCGTGCCCCGATATTGCGCGGCGCGCGGCTGCCGAGCTGAAGGAACGGCGGACTAAAACCCCCGAAAAGGACCTCGCCCAGAAGCACGAGCCGGAGATCCGGCGTGAAATGTTCGAGCGGCGGCAGCTTGCCGAAAAACTTGCCGCATTCACGACCGAGCGGATGCTGATGCGCTGTTCGTTGCTGCTCGCTCAGGGGCGTCCAGAGGACAAGGCGGCAGTGCGGCCCCTGCTCGATCGCCTTGCGGCGCGGAAAGCTTTGCGCCCGCCATTGGCGATGTTCCTGGCCGAGAGTTACGCCCAGCTCGGCATGCCGGATCAGGCACTCGAGTTCACCCGCCGCATCCGCCGCGTGGATCGTGATAACTGGCGCGCCCTCGCCCTGGAGGCACAGATCCACCATCGCGCCGGGCGCCACGCGGAGGCGGCGAACCGAGCTGTCGACTCGCTTGCCCTCGTCTACTTGCAGCCCACGATGCACCATCTGCTGGGCATGTCGCTCATGCAGATGGGCGAAACCGCGCGGGCGGAGCAGGAGCTGCGCGTAGCCCTCGCCCAGGCGCCCGGCTTGATTGCGGCCCACGAGGCCCTCGCTGCGCTCCTGCGCCGAGATCCGGCGAAGCTTGGCGACGCGAGCGTTCATATGGCCCAGGCCGAATCGCTTCGCCGCAAGCGCAAGTCCCGGGTTGCGGCAGCTCCACCGCCCCACCCCACGCCAGCGTCGGTGCCGGCCTTCGCACGTGACCCAGGTGCGCCACCGGAGAATCGCAGCCAGATAATAACCGTTGTGACCGGCCTGCCCCGCTCTGGCACCTCCATGATGATGCAGATGCTGGCAAATGGCGGAATCGAGCCTTTTGCCGATGCGGTACGCGAACCCGATATCGACAACCCGCGTGGGTATTTCGAGCACAAACAGGCAAGCCGGTTGCACCAGGACTCAGCGTGGCTGCCCGAGGTGCGCGGAAAGGCGGTAAAGATCGTGGCGCCGCTGCTTCCTTATCTGCCGGCTCAGCAGCAATATCGCCTGATCTTCATGCATCGCCCGCTGCGGGAGGTGGTTGCCTCGCAGCGCATCATGCTGAAACGATTGGCGTTGCCCGGTGCCAATCTGGACGATGCGGCGCTGATGCGCGCATACACGAGCCAACTCGTCCGGGTGCAGACCTGGTTGGGGCGGAGGGCCGAAATCCCGGTGCTGCCTGTCGCCTATGACGATGCCGTCGCGGACCCAGCCACCATCGCGGTACGCCTGGCCCAGTTTCTCGGCGCTCCATTCGAGATCGAAGCGGCTGCGGCTGCGGTCGATCCGTCGCTGCGCCGGCGGGGCGAGGATGGAATCAGGGCCTGATCGCTACCAGCTCTCGCCCACCGTCCGTTACGACTTACAAAATATCGTCCC
The DNA here is from genome assembly GCA_036521275.1 of Acetobacteraceae bacterium. Lineage (GTDB taxonomy): Bacteria > Pseudomonadota > Alphaproteobacteria > Acetobacterales > Acetobacteraceae > DATDIC01. The sequence continues at coordinate 1,329 of DATDIC010000536.1, read as the reverse complement.
TTATGCAGGCTTTGAAATGCCTCGGCCCTGCTTCCCGCAAGTCCGGCGGCGCTTCGGCACAAGCCGGCAGCACGTAACGGCAGCGGTTGCGGAACACGCAGCCGGATGGCGGGTTCAGCGGGCTCGGAACGTCGCCCTGGAGCACGATACGAGACCGCCTGGCGCCCGGCTCCGGAACCGGCACCGCCGACAGCAGCGCCTCGGTGTAAGGGTGCAGCGGATGTCGGCACAACTCGCGGCTTTCCGCGAGTTCAACAATGCACCCGAGATACATCACCGCGATGCGGTCAGCGACGTGCTCGACCACCGCGAGATCGTGGGCAATGAACAGCATGGCCAGACCGAGACGTCGACGCAGATCCAGCAGCAGATTCACCACCTGCGCCTGGATCGACACGTCAAGCGCAGAAACCGGCTCGTCGGCCACGAGCAACTCGGGCTCCGAAGCAAGCGCGCGGGCAATACCGATGCGCTGGCGCTGGCCGCCGGAGAATTCGTGCGGGTAGCGCGCCATGGCTTCGGATGGCAGACCGACGAGATGAAGGAGTTCGGCTGCACGGGCACGACGGGCACGGCGATCCGGCATCAGGTGCTGAACCAGCAGCGGTTCGCCGATAGCCTGTTGGATGGTCATGCGCGGGTTCAGCGAGCCGAACGGATCCTGAAACACAAGCTGCATGCGGCGGCGATGCGGTTTCAGCGCGCGCGGCGAAAGATGGGCGATGTCGGCGCCATCCAGCTCGATGCGGCCCTCATCCGGCTCATAGACCCGCAGCACGGTGCGCCCCAAGGTGGTTTTCCCGGAGCCGGATTCGCCCACCAGCCCGAGCACCTCGCCGCGGCCAATGGTGAACGACACGCGATCGACCGCGCGCAGCGTGGCCCGGCCGACCGGGAACCATTTGCTCAGGTTTTCGACCCGCAGCAGCGGCAAGGCATTCATGCAGCGGGTTCACCGGCGAGGCTGCGCCAGCGGACGCAGCGCACGGCGTGGTTCAGCCCGCATGATTCCAGCGGGGGCACGGCCGCGTCGCACAGGACCGGCACGAAATGCGGGCAGCGTGGATGGAAGGCGCAGCCGGCCGGGTGATAGAGCGGGCTCGGCACCTCGCCCGGGATAGCGGCAAGGCGCATGTCGCGGTCGTCCAACACCAGTCGCGGCACGGAGGCCAGCAGGCCCGCGGTGTAGGGCATGCGCGGAGCCGCGAAGATCGCGTCCAGCGGTGCCTCCTCCACCAGGCGGCCGGCGTACATCACGGCGATCCGGTCAGCGATCTCGGCGGCGACGCCCAGATTATGGGTGATGAACAGCACCGCCATGCCGATCTC
>DATDIC010000535.1:0-2669 GCA_036521275.1 Acetobacteraceae bacterium | reverse complement strand
ACGCGATGATCGGCCATGAACAAGGACCGTGCATCAGCAACTATCGGGGAAAATTCGCCGCGCCGCGCTGGCACCGCTTGACGAACTCCTAGGAAAGATGAGACGGGACACGTGCCGCTCGCCAGCGCCCGCTCAGGCCAGCGCGAGCGGGTGTTCATGATCACCGGAATCGGTGTTCATGATCGAACGGATTGACCGTTCAAGATCGCCGGAATGCGCAGTTCGGCAGCGCCATCGCCGTGGCAGAAATCTTCGAAACCCTCCGCCCCGGCTGGCTGGATCCTGCCGCCTTCACCGCCTGGTGGACCGAACACGTCCGGACCCCGCGTCGCAAAACCGCCGTCGCAGGGCAGGGGCAGCCGGCGCTGCCGCCACTGCTCGCCGCGGCGCAGGCCGCTGCCGCCTGGATGGAGGCCGGCATCACCGCGCATCCTGCGCCGCAAGTCACACTGTTCGCTGCGGTCGCGCTGCTGGCGCGCACCGGTCCCGCCCGCGCCGTTTTTGCCCCCGTCTGGGCCGCCTATCCGGCCGTGGGTTTCGGGGACCGCGATGCGTTGCCGACACTCCCGACCTCCGCCGCCAGCTGCATCGTCGGCTGGGGACGACCAGTCACCTGGCCAATGGCCCTCCTGCACCTCGTCGCAGAAAGCGCCCGCACTGGGTTGCGCGAGCTCGGGCGGTACGACCGTCACGCATTTGAACCGGCAGCCGATGGGTTCGGCACTTGGGCTCTTGGTTCCTCCTCCTCGATGATTAGGTGCGGGTCGGCCGGGCGTAGCTGCCACGGCACCGAGGAGACTATAACGCGCGGGCCGCCCCCCTGCAGCAGTCGGACGCGCAGCCGTCGCTCGCGGTTGGCGTGCATAAAGTAGCCCCACCACCTGCCCTCAACAAGTTCGGGTAAGACGACGGTCACCGGGCGCTCTGGCGAATGGCGATTGATATCCTGAACCGCGCGCAGCAGCGGCGCGGTGATGCTGCGGAATTCCGAGGCGACAAACTCCAACCGCGGTGGCTTCAGGCCAGCTTGGATGGTGGGTTGCTCCACGTACTCCGACCATTCCCGCCGCAATTTTTCTTGCCGGTCCTCCATGTCCAGGCCATCGAGGCTCATGATGTGCAGGGCGGTCACGTCTGGTGAGAGGCGGAGCGAGTATTCCACCGACTTGCGCGCCAGCCGGTCCCATCGCTTGATCGGCACCAGGACGAAGGGCGGCGCATGCTGCCGGAGATCGATGCAACGGTGGCTCCCTCGCAGCATCTGCCGATCGACCTCGTCGTAGTACCGCCGCACCGCCCATAGCAGGACGATGGCGAACGGAATGACAACAACGATCAGCCAGGCGCCCTCTGTAAACTTCGCCGCAAGGATGATCGCCAGGGCAATCCCGGTGGCGACTGCGCCCAGGCCGTTGATGACCAGCTTCGACCGGTCGCCGCCTGTCTTGGCGCGCCGCCACCAATGCACTGCCATGCCGGCTTGCGAGATGGTGAACGAAAGGAAGGCACCGACTGCGAAAAGCGGAATGAGCCGGTCCGTGATGCCACCGAACGCGGCGAGCAAGCCGCCGGCGCCAGCAGCTAGAAACAGGATGCCAACCGAGTAAACAAGGCGCCGCCCCGGAACGGCAAAGGGGCGAGGAAGGAAACCATCCTCCGCCACAAGATGGCAAAGGCGGGGGAAATCCACGAAGCTGGTGTTGGCTGACAGACAGAGCACGGCGAGCACGCTGCCGATCGTGACGTAGTAAAACCAGCCGCGGCCATAGATGGCCCCGACGAGCTGCGACAGCACGCTCTGGTAGTCCGGCTTGCTCTGGTCGATTGCCATTACGCCGTAGGCTTGTGCGACATGAGCGATGCCCAGGAGGAGCAGTCCGAGGATGACAACGATGGCGACCAACGTGCCGTGCGCGTGTTGCACCTTCGGTTCATGGAAGGCGCTGACGCCGTTGCTGACCGCCTCCACTCCGGTCATGGCGGTGCAGCCACTGGCGAACGCCCGGAGCAGCAGCCAAAGCGTCACCGTCCCGCTCGCCTGTTGAATATCGGGTGGACGGACAACAGCGGAAGGGTGTCCACCCGCGGACACCACCTTATACGTGCCCCAGGCGAGGATGAGGCCGAGGCTGGCGACGAACAAGTAGGTTGGAATCGCCCAGGCCATGCCGGTTTCGCGCGTGCCGCGCAGGTTCATCACCGTGATCGCGGCGAGGACGCCGATGCAGAGCCATAGCGTGTACGGGTGGAGGGCCGGAATGGCCGACGTGAGGGCACCCACACCCGCCGAAATGCCGACGGCAACATTAAGCAGGTAGTCCGCCATCAATGCCGCGGCTGCCACCAGGCCGGCGTTGATGCCCAAATTCTCCTTGGCGACGACGTAGGAGCCGCCGTTGTTCGGGTACGCCTGTATGGTTTGCCAGTAAGAGCAGCAAAGGATTGCCAGCAGAAGCAGGATCACCCAGGTGATCGGGCCAATGTGTGCCAGCCCAGCTGCTCCGGTGGCAGCCAGGATGGTGAGTGCGGCCTCCGGGCCGTAGGCCGCGGACGCAAGGCCGTCGAGCCCCATTGCCGGCAGCCCGGTGAGGACATTGAGCTTGCGCCCCTCCGCTTCGCCGCTGGCGATCGGGCGTCCGACCAGCAGCTTCGTCAGGGAAAAGGACATG
>DATDIC010000534.1:0-3970 GCA_036521275.1 Acetobacteraceae bacterium | reverse complement strand
GGCTGGCTGGGCTGGGCTGCGGGGCCAGGCCAACTCAGCGCGGACCAGTTCCCGCCGCCTACGGTCACCAGGTTCATGCTGATCGACGCACCGCTGGCCGGACAGTGGGACACGTTCTGGGACGCCGCCTGGCACCTTGTGCTGCCGTCAATCGTGCTCGCCGCCGCGACCCTGGGGCTGATCACACGCACGACACGCGCTGCGATGCTGGAGTCGCTGTCGCAGGATTATATCCGCGTCGCCCGCGCCAAGGGGCTGCGGCGCCACGCTATCACGCTGGGCCACGCGCTCCCGAACGCCTTGCTTCCGGTGGTCACGCTGGGCGGACTGGCTTACGCGCAGTTGCTCACCGGCACCGTATTGACTGAAACGATATTCTCCTGGCCAGGTCTAGGCCGATATACATTCCGCAGCGCGGTTTTCCTCGATTTTCCGGCGATCATGGGCATCACTATCGTGGTCGCCGTGGTGTACGTCATCGTGAACTTGCTGGTGGATATCTCCTACGCGCTGCTTGATCCACGAGTGATGCGGCGATGAGCGGTGTCGATGTCGCGCTCCGCCTTGCCGCCGCCGAAAGCTCGCTTGCCAGCCGGCGGCGCCGATGGCTTCGCCGCTACGGGCTGGCGGCGGCCGGCGGCGCAGTGATCCTGGGCTGGGCGCTGGCAGCCGTGCTGGCACCCTGGATCACGCCATACCCACCGAACGTCGTGAAGGTTGCCGGGCGGCTGGCGATGCCGTCCGCGGCGCACTGGCTCGGGACCGACGAGTTGGGGCGCGACGTGTTGACCCGGGTCATCTACGGGGCGCGCACATCGCTGACGGTCGGCTTCGTGGTCGTTCTGGTGGGCGGCATCTTTGGCACCCTGCTGGGGGCGGTCGCCGCCTATATGCGCGGCTTCGCGGAAGAAGCCCTGATGCGTGCCACCGACCTGATGTTCTGCTTCCCGCCCATCATCCTGGCAATGGCGATTGCCGCGGCGCTGGGTATCGGCACGCGCAACACGGTGATCGCCATGCTGGTCGTCTGGTGGCCGAAATTCGCCCGCCTGGCACGCAGCCTGGTCATCGGTCAGCGGTCGCTGGAATATGTTACGGCGGCGCTGGCGGTCGGGTTCGGCCCGGCGCATATCCTGCTGCGGCAGATCGTGCCCAACGCCATCGGGCCGTTGATAGTCCTGGTCACCTTGGACCTCGGCAACGCTATCCTGGTGTTTGCCGGTCTGTCGTTCCTCGGGCTGGGTGTCGTTCCGCCGACGCCGGAATGGGGATCAATGGTTTCAGAAGGCCGTGAACTGGTGTCGCAATGGTGGGTGGCGACATTCCCCGGCCTGGCTATCCTCTCTGTGGTCATGGGCTTCAACTTCGTGGGCGACGGTCTGCGCGACTGGCTCGATCCGCATGCTCGCCGGCGATAGCGGCGCGAGGACTCGTTCCCCGGCAAACGGGGATCGCGAACTGCTGCTGCAGGTCGAGCGGCTCCATACCTGGTTCTTCACCGATGCCGGCGTGGTCCGGGCGGTCGATGGTGTCAGCTTCAACCTGCATAGCGGCGAGACGCTGGGCATTGTCGGTGAATCGGGCTCCGGCAAAAGCGTAACCGCCAGGTCGATCATCCGCCTGCTGGAAGAGCCGGCGCGCATCGTCGAAGGCTCCATCCGCTTTCGTGGGCGGGAGCTCACCACCCTCCCCGACGCCCAACTGCGGGAAATTCGCGGCGCCGAAATCGCGATGGTTTTCCAGGACCCCATGACTTCGCTCAACCCGGTGCTGCGCATCGTCCGACAGTTGACGGAGACGATGACGGCGCACCGGCGTTACAGTGGAGGCGCGGCACGCAGCCGTGCGGCGGGACTGCTGTCGCGAATGGGGATTGCCGGCCCGGCGCGGGCGCTGCGGTCATGGCCGCATCAGTTTTCCGGCGGGATGCGCCAGCGCGTGATGCTGGCCATGGGATTCGCCAATCAGCCCTCGGTTATAATTGCCGACGAGCCCACCACGGCCCTGGATGTCACGATCCAGGCGCAGATACTCGATCTGCTGCGGGCGCTGAATGCCGATCTGGGCACCGCGGTGATCCTGATCAGCCACGATCTGGGAGTCATCGCAAACATCTGCTCCCGCGTGCTGGTGATGTACGCCGGAGAGGTGGTGGAGGAAGGATCGCCGGACGATCTGCTCTCTGATCCGCGACATCCTTACACATGGGCGCTGCTGCATGCGGCGCCGCGGATGGACGAACGCAACGCGGGTGATCGCAGGCTGATCACCATAGAGGGTCAGCCGCCGGATCCGATCGCGTGGCCGGATGGGTGCCGGTTCCGTGCCCGCTGTCCGTTCGCGGTCGAAGCCTGTGCGCAGCATCCGGATTTGCTGCCCGTCGGGACGGATCGCACGGCACGCTGCTGGGTCACTCAATCCGGCGGTCGGCTGCAACCGCCGCGCTTGCCGGCCGCTGTGCCGACAGCACGGCCGGCGCCGTCGGGCCGTCCGTTGCTGGCCGTGCGGGGCCTGAAAAAGCATTTCGTGTTGCCGCGCGACAGTTTTCTGGAGCCGAAACGCATCCTGCGCGCGGTGGACGGGATCGATCTGCAAGTATTTCCAGGCGAGACGGTTGGGCTGGTCGGCGAGTCAGGCTGCGGCAAATCGACGCTGGCGCGTGTGGTGATGCGGCTGGAGGAGCCGACCGAAGGCCAGGTGGCGTTCGACGGCCACGACATCTCGCACGAAAGCCAGGCGCGTATCCGCCCGCTTCGCCGGCGAATGCAGATGATTTTTCAGGACCCGTACGCGTCGCTGAACCCGCGGATGAACGTGGGCGAAATCCTCTCTGGCCCGCTGCGGCTGCACGGTTTGGCCCGCAATGCCGCCACCGCGCGCGCACGGGTCGCCGAATTGCTGGACCTCGTCGGCCTGGCGCCGGCGGCGGCGGCGCGGTTTCCGCATGAATTTTCCGGCGGCCAGCGCCAGCGGATATCCATCGCGCGCGCGCTGGCCGTGGAGCCGGTGTTCGTGATCGGCGATGAGCCGATCTCTGCACTGGACGTGAACATACAGGCGCAGATCCTGAACCTTATGATCGGCCTGCAGGAGCGGCTGGGTCTGACCTATCTTTTCATTGCCCATGATCTTGCCGTGGTGCGGCACATCTCGGACCGTATCGTGGTGCTGTATTTGGGGAAGGTGATGGAGACCGCGCCGACGGAGAAGCTGTTCGGCCGCCCGCTGCATCCATACACGGCAACGCTGGTTTCCGCCGTTCCCGTGCCGGACGCGACGGTGGAGCGGGCACGGCGACGGATCATCCTGCAAGGTGAAATTCCCAGCGCGATCAGCCCGCCCAGTGGCTGCCGTTTCCGCACGCGCTGCCCGGCGGCTACAGCACGCTGCGCCGAGGAAGTGCCGCTGCTGGCCGAAGTGGAGTCAGGCCACCAGGTTGCCTGCCATTTCCCCGGGGCGGTGGGATAACCGGGGCAAATAATCGCCCGACGGTGTCGCGCGCAATGCGGCCTCCTGCCGGTCGCGCAGCAACTGTTTCAGCGCAATCAGTTCCGGGCCGGTAACCACGAGCGGGGCACAGCCTCGTGCTTCCCAGAGCAAGCTGTTCAGGTCGCCGGAGCGGGCAAAATCGGCGGAGAGGTGGACGACGGACCCGCCATTCGCGAATTCCGATCGATCACCGCTGTCGAGATAACTCTCGACCGCAAGCCCCTCTGCCAGAATCGCGTCGTGCCGCGTGAGCGCCACATGATAATAGACGACCTCGTCGATCGGGATCTGCGCAATCGTGCTGTCGTTCATCAGATACTTAACCGGGATAAGCACGTCATTGACGAACAGAGCATGGTCAGGTGAGAGCCAGAGATCGCGGCAGGGTTTGCCGGGCCCGAACGCATCCGCCGCGATGCGAACCGGCCATACGTCCGCCGATTTCGGATGACGACCGCAGTCGATGCGGCGGTGGCCAATC
>DATDIC010000533.1:0-2885 GCA_036521275.1 Acetobacteraceae bacterium | reverse complement strand
CCGAACGAGCGTAGCCGATCTTTGATCGCCCCCACGTCCTTCGGCAGCACGACATAACGCTCCTCCGCCGCCATCAACGCCGCGAGCCGCGGCGGCAGATCAGGCCGGACTCCGGTCGCCCGCTCGACCGCGTCGGGGAATTTCGCCGGATGGGCGGTTGCCACCGCAACCATGGGAACAGCCGGCGCGGCCGGCAGTGCCCGCGCCGCCGCCAGCCCCACCGCCGTGTGTGGATCGGCGATATACCCGCACGCGGAATACCAGCGGCTTATCTCCGCCTCGATACCCGCATCATCCAGCCGGAATCCGTGGAACACGGTGCGCGCGCGGTGCCAGGCGACGTCCGTCACCGGCATGCGCCCGCTCTGGCGGAACCCCTGCATCGCCGCTTCCGTCGCCGCCGCGTCGCGGTCCAGCAGTTCAAACAGCAGACGCTCGAAGTTGGAACTGACCTGGATATCCATGCTCGGCGATAGCGTCGGCCGCACTGCGCCGATCGACATATCATTGGCGGCAAAAAAGCGCGTCAATATGTCGTTGCTGTTGGAAGCCACCACCAGCCGTGCCACCGGCAGCCCCATCCGTCGTGCCACCCAGGCCGCCAGCACATTGCCGAAATTGCCGGTCGGCACGCTGAACGCCACCTCCCGCTCCGGGGCGCCGAGCGCCAGTGCCGCCGCCACATAATACGGCACCTGCGCCGCGACACGCGCCCAGTTGATCGAATTGACTGCGGATAGATGCAGTTCCCGACGAAACGGCTCATCCAGGAGCAACGTCTTTACCAGGTCCTGGCAGTCATCGAACGTGCCCTGCACGGCGATGTTCAGCACGTTCGGCGCCAGCACGGTGGTCATCTGCCGGCGCTGTACTTCGCTGGTCCGATCCAGCGGATGCAGAATGGCGATATCGGCGCGCTCTCGCCCGGCAAACGCCTCGATAGCTGCAGATCCGGTATCGCCCGAAGTCGCACCCACGATCGTTACCCGCTGATCGCGCGCCGCCAGCACATGCTCGAACAGCCGGGCCAGCACCTGCATCGCCATGTCCTTGAAGGCGAGGGTCGGGCCATGGAACAGCTCCTGCACGAACAGCCCGGTGTCGAGCTGCACCAGCGGCGCCACCGCCGGATGCCGGAACCCGGCATAGGCGTCGCGGCAGATCGTCTCCAACGTATCGACCGGGAGGGCGTCGCCGACGAACGGCTGCATGACGCGCGCCGCCAGCGCCGGATACGTCAATCCGCGCAGCGCCCGCCAGTCGGCAGGCGAGAAATGCGGCCAGCATTCCGGCACGTAAAGTCCGCCATCCTCGGCCAGCCCTGCCAGCAGCACACCGCCGAAGTCGCGCACCGGCGCATGCCCACGTGTCGAAATATACCGCATGCCCTCACCCTACCCGAACTCCCCCGTATCGCCGGAGAGTTCGCATTGCATTTGTTACCGGTGAGGGCCGCCGCTCAGAACGTCTTATGCGCGGTAAAGTGCAGCCCGCACGCCCCGTTGGTGATATCTCCGTCGATCGTGCCGTCATCCTGATGCCCCGCCAGGGTCACGTCCGCCCCCGTGCCGCTCACCGTGCCATCCGGCTGGATCACGGCCGTGATGTAGAGCTGCGGCTTCCAGCGATACTCGAATTGCCGGTCCTGCACATAGAGCGTGACCAGCCCGGGATGGGGACAATCGCGACGGTCGGCCTGGAACCGGGTGCTGGTGCCGCGATATGTCCCATCGGTGCTCACTGCCGGTTTCTGCTGGGCAACCGGTGCGGGAGCGGGCGGGGCGGTGGCGCACCCCGCTGCCGCCGCGCAGACCCCCACCGCGATCAGATTGCGCCGCATCCGCATTCTACCTCCAGCCAGAAACCACCCAGAACACGCCGGAGATGCGTCACCTGCGGCGATTCGGCAACTGTCAGGCCCGCACGCAGCCGCCCGCCCGCAGGTTGCGGACGGTGGAGGCAGGAAACTGCGCCAATTTTTCCGCCGGCCGCACCGGGCGGCGTACCAGTTCGCCGCCACAATTCGGGCAGCGTCCATCCAGCACGCCATCCGTGCAATCCGCGCAGAAGGTGCATTCGAAACTGCAAATCCGCGCTGCCACGCTGTCCGGCGGCAAGTCGCGGTTGCAGCATTCGCAATTCGGGCGTAGCTCCAGCATGCGGATCGCGCCTCTTATGAAGATGGTGGCAGTCCCTTTTACGCCCAGGCTGGAGACCCGCGCCAGATCCGCATCAACCGGGTATTCGCCGGGCCCAGGCCGCATCACGCAACCACGACATGATATTTGATACCGGGACGGCAAACTCAGACGGAACATCAATCTGCTGGCGTTGGTGTCCCAGTCTCACTGTGGCAGCGGTACGCCATACAGCCACACCAGCCATATCGCAATCGCAAGAAAGGGCCCGAACGGCAGCGCCGTGGCCCGGCTGATATGCCGCCCCAGCACGCGTGCAATCAAAGCCACGGCGATGCCGGCCAAGCTCGCCTCCAGCACCACCCACGGCAGCGCCTGCCATCCCAGCCAGGCACCGGCGGCCGCCAGCAATTTGGCATCACCACCGCCCAGCCCAGTGCGACCCCGGCAGAGCTGATAAAGTATCGCAATCGCACGAAATGCGAGGTAGCCCAACGCCGCGCCCAACGCATGATCGGCGACGCTCCATCGTTCCAGCAGCACGCAGACGCCCAACCCAGCCAACACCAGCGGCAGGGTCAGCACATCCGGCAGGAACATGTGCTCGGCGTCGATCCAGGCCAGCGCAAGCAAAGTCCAGCCCAGCACGCAGCTCGCCCAGATCCATCCGGGCTCCGTCTGCGTCAGCACCACCCATAAAGCGACCGCCACGGCGGCCAGTTCGATCACAAGGTGAAATACCCCGAT
>DATDIC010000532.1:0-3804 GCA_036521275.1 Acetobacteraceae bacterium | reverse complement strand
CTGGTGTAGCCGCGGATATAGGACGCGCCGCTGGTATCGCTGAAGCTCAGGTTGGACGTCGCCGCTCCCGCCGCACCGCCAGCTCCCGCGGAACTGTAGCCGCCGGCACCGCCAGTCGCGGTCTGTTGCAGGCGCAGAGTGCCGCCCGTGGTGGTGCCGCTGACCGCGTTGGTCAGCGTGCTGCTCGCCCCCGCACCGCCGGTCGCCCCGGTATAACCGCGCCCGCCATAGCCGCCCGTCTGCGTCACGTACGCATAGGCCGACGTGCCGCTGGCGGTGGCGGTCGATCCGCTCGCAACGCCACCGGCGCCGCCCGAATAACCGACCCCCTGTCCGGTGCCGCCGGTCCCACCTGTCGCCGTGGTGGTCGCGTGTGCGGCCCCGCCGGTGTTGCTGGCGCTGGTGGCGGCTGTTGCCGCGCCGCCGGCGCCGCCGTTGGCCCCCTGGCCCGCCGGGGTGCCGGTGCCAGGCGTGCCGGCGTTGCCGCCCCGCCCGCCGTTCGCATTGGCCGTATTGCTGAGGCTGGACGAGGAACTGAGCGTGGTGCTGGTGCTGGCGTTCGCCGCGCCCCCGACACCTCCCGCGCCGGCGTTGCCGCCGGGACTGGCGCCGCCGGCAGCGCCGTTACCGCCCTGGCCGCCACTGCCGCCGGCAGCTTCCGCGCTGTTTGTCGAGTCGGTGCCGTTCCCAGTATTGGGAGAGGTGGCGCTGCCGCCTGGGCCGCCGGCAGTGCCGGACTGACCGGGAGAGGCGCCGCTGACACCGGCCACGCCCAGCGTACCGGTATTGTTAATATCTGTCATCACTTCCTCCCGTGTGGCGCCGGCTTGCCGTCGCGCTTTGTTTCTGGCGCGTTCCTTACCTGTCGTTAGGCATTTGTTAACCTGGCTATATGATTTGCAACCGGTTTGACAAGCAGTTTCTCGCGAAAACGCGAGCAGCGATATCTCAATAATGAGATACGATCTAAAGGGTTGGGACTCGCGCTGCGATTCGGCCTCGCACTCACCGGGCGTCTTGCCGGTGTGTTGCCAATTTTATTACGCTTGCCACCGTGAGCCGGATAACGCGATAACGCGGTAGGCGTCTTTGTGAGCGAGCAATTCGATGCAACGCGGCATCCATTTCATCTCCGGCCTGCCCCGCTCGGGTTCCACCCTGCTCGCCGCGATCCTGCGTCAGAACCCACAGTTTCATGCCGGAATGACAAGTCCCGTGGGGGCAATTTACATGGCCCTGGAAACTGCCCTCAGTCGCCGAAACGAAGCGGCGGTCTTCATTGAAGAGGCGCAGCGGCGGGACGTATTGAGAGGGCTCTTTGCCAACTACTACAATGAGATCCAAAACGAGAAGCTGGTGTTCGACACCAACCGCATGTGGTGCGCGAAGCTTCCGGCGATCACCCGCCTGTTTCCCCAGGCCCGCATCATCTGCTGCGTTCGCGCGATTTCCTGGATCATGGATTCGATCGAACGCCTGGTGCGCGAAAACGCGTTCGAGCTGTCCGGCATGTTCGGCTTCGAGCCGGGCGGAACCGTATTCTCCCGCGTCAATCGACTGGCCACCAGCGATGGCATGGTCGGCTTCGCGCTCGATGCACTGAAGGAGGGCTTTTTTGGCGAGCAGGCCGACAAGATGATCCTGATCGAGTATCAGGCATTGACACGACGGCCGGAAGCGACGTTGCGGCGCGTTTACCAGTTCCTGGACGAACCGTGGTTCGAACACGATTTCGATAATGTCGAATACCAAGCGGATGCATTCGACATCGCGCTCGGCACGCCACGATTGCACACGGTACGGCGCAAGGTGGAATGGATCGAGCGAAATACCGTACTTCCACCGGAACTGTTCGCGCGATTTCTCGATGACGCATTCTGGCGGCACGCAGATGCCAATGTCCGCGGCGCCACGATGGTTATTAATGAAAGTTGATGAGCTATTGTTGGGGCTCTGAACTGCTCCCGGCTTTGATTCAGACACCCGCGTTAGCCTCGCGAACGCGGGTGGCCCAGGGATCCGGATATGCCCGTGCCGACGTGTTTCCCGGGGAGGTCATCACCGGCGCCGCCAGCCGGCGGTGCTTCACCATCGAGCAGAAGCTGGCCGAGCTGTCCGGCCGGCAAGCACGCACCATTCATCGGGTCAGTGTCAATCGGCGTCATCTTGGCATCACTGAACACGCTGGGCCATTCACTGAACGCCGGGTTCGTTTGCGCGTAGAGGCGACTGATAAGGCGGAACGGGAGCTATCCGCGGGACAGCACGAACAGCAGGTCCGAGCTCATGGAGCACCACGAAGTCCAGGCAACTGAGCTGGTCGGCCATTCGACCTTGGTCGGCCGGTGCGAGCGTACGCACTCGGCGGCCGGTGCATGCCCGCAGCCACAGCGCGTCCAGGGTGCTGATCGTGATGCTCTCGGCATCGGGCTAGCATTTTGATGACCACGTCAGCACCCATCGCGCAGCGCTTCCAGGCATGCCGCCTGATCGCCGGCAGTCCATCTCTGAGCCTGTCGAGGCTGTTGACCATCTGGCGATCGCAATCGGCCCGGCGCCGGTGAGTTTGCGGCGGATGCGCTCCAGCCCGATCGGCAGCACCCAGTCCTTGAACGGCGGGTCGTTCCCGCGACCCAGAACCCGCTCACGCAGTTCGGGACGGCGATGTGCCTTGGTGCGATGTGTGCGGCAAAATGTCGCGCCACGCCGACGTGGTGAAGGCAATCGACTATATGCTGAAGCGCTGGCCTGCCTTCAGACGGTTCCTCGATGATGGAAGGATTTGCCTGACCAATAATGCCGCCGAACGGGCGCTGCGCGGGATGGCGTTGGGTCGCAAGGCATGGCCGTTCGCTGGTTCCGATCGCGGCGTGAGCGGGCTGCGTCGATGCATTCGCTCATCGTCGCCGCCAAACTGAGCGACGCCGATCCTCGAGCCTCGCTGGCTGATGTGCTGTAAGCGTCGACCGACCCACACGGTTGACCTACTCCGCTGTCGGCGTGAGGTTTCCCGATCGACCGGGGAGTGGGAGCCGTGGATATCGATACCGACAAGATCGACGACGCGGTGCTGGCGCTGTTGTACCTGACGCTGCATGACAAAATCCGAGCATGGAAAGGGCACGACTGGAACGCGCTCGACCGGTTGCATCGCAAGGGGATGCTCTATGGCCCGGTCGGCAAGGTGAGATCCGTGGTGCTCACCGACGAGGGGCTGGCGGAGAGCGAACGGCTGTTCAGGAAGCTGTTCGGGAGGCCGGCAGCGTAGGCGCGGCGATCTCAGGCCGCCGCAGCGAATGACAGCTTACCGTGGAAGGCGAACAACGCACCACTGAACGGGTGCTCCGTGTGGCTAGCTCATGATCTGTCCGGTGTTTGTAGCTCGTGAAGTGTCCGGTCCACTGGTCCTCCGGGAAGGGGGACGTCGATGGATCGGGCGGGTGTTCACGAGGGGGTTCGTCGTATGCGTTTTGAGGATGTTGTTGGCCGGACGGAGCGGTCGGAGCTGAGCCAGATTGAGGCGGCGGACCTGCTTGCGGTCAGTGAGCGGACATTCCGCCGCTGGCGTGACCGCTACCGGGAAGAGGGGTTGTCGGGGCTGTCGGACCGTCGGCTTCGGCCGTCGTTGCGGCGCGCGTCCACGGCGGAGATCGAGCGGATGCTGGGGCTGTATCGCGATCTCTACCGTGGCTTCACGGTGAAGCATTTCCATGAACGGCTGGGCAAGCGGCACAACTACAGGCTGGGCTACACGGTGACCAAGCTGCACCTGCATCGGGCCGGGCTGGTGACGCCGGCGCGCAG
>DATDIC010000531.1:0-5477 GCA_036521275.1 Acetobacteraceae bacterium | reverse complement strand
CGTGGACGGGGTAAGGAACCGTTCGGAAAAACACACCGACCAGATGCGACCTGTATCGGCAACCGTGCGCTGCACGGTCGCGAGCTGCTCACGCGTGGTGACCGCCGGCTTGTCCACGATCACGTCCTTGCCGTTTCGCATGGCAGCGATCGCGACTGCCGCCCGGTCACACGGCACCGCGGCGGTGACGATGAAATCAATCGCCGGATCCTCCAGCAGACCGCCGCGCTCCGCCGACGGCACATGCGCAAACCGCTTGCGGAATCCGGCAATGACCCGTGGGTCGGTGCTGTCAGGATCATAGCCGACGCACGCCTGCCCGGCCGCAATCAGCCCCTCGACAAGATCGTAGATGTGCCGATGGTCCAGCCCGATCGCCGCGAAGCGCATTATCCCCGCCTTCCTCGAACGCGGTGCAGCGTGTGCGTAGGCGGGGCGGATGGTCAAGCCGAGGTCGGCCTTGACACCCACCCAGCAACGATGCGTCGCTGTCTTGATGTCACCGGACGAGCGATCATCCTGCTCGATGAGCGGGTGCAGTCCGTGACGATCAAGATGGACAAGCTTGCCGACGCGGTGCGCGGCATTGCGGAGCGGCTGGTGCGGGTGGAAACGATCATCGAGATCGCTCGTCAGGATGGCACCGTCCTGCGCATCGCGGCGCGCCCCGACACCGCATCGCACGAATAGGCGTCCCCCTTACACCGACACGCCGCCGCCCAGCGTCTCGCTGTAGAACGGCCGCTGCGGGTCGATATCGTTGTAGTACCCCGCCTGGCACGACCCGTCATGCGCAAACCGCAGGATCACAAAACCATGCGCGTGGACAGACCCGTTGCCGCCCAGCGGCGGTGCCAGCAGCTTCGGCGGATCGACGAGCTTCGTCAGCGGATGATCCTCATCCCCGATCAGCACCGGGATCGCGCCATGGCCGATGCAGCGGCCCTTCGCCAGGCCGAGATACGGCGCGTAGATGCTCAGCGTGTGTTCGTGGCCCCAGAACCAGGCGGCGATACTGCCGCCCCCTTTCGCCGCGGCCTGGGTGAAAGCGGTGAAGCTCTGTTGCAGGTTCGGATTATAGGGTGTCAGCGCCCCGCCGGGTCCTGCCGGTCCGATCTGCGCGAAAGCCGAAAACAACTGGTGGTGCGACAGCAAAATGGTCTTTCCGGGGAACTCCGCAATACGGGCGGCGAGCCAGTCCTGCTCCGCCGTGCCGATCTGCACCAGGACGTTCTGCACATCGAACGGAGAATAGTCGAACCGGCCCGTATCCATGGCAACGAACTGCCATTGCAGGTCGATGCTGCGCAGGCAGAAGAAACTCGCCGGCTGCGCGACGAGCGGTGGCGGATTGAGTGTCGGCAGCAGCCCATAAAAACCGACGCCGCCACAATACATGTCGTGGTTGCCGGCCAGGTTGTAGATCGGGACCCGGGTGCGGTCGAGCGTCCGGTTCAGGATCGCTGCGAAGTTGCGGTCGCATTCCTCGGGCGTGCCAGAATAATAGATGTCGCCCAGATGGATGATGATGTCCGGGTTGAACTGCACCACCTGGTTCAGCAAGTTGATGGCGGCGGAGGTTCCGGTGCCCCAGTCAGCCATCATCGCCACCACGGAGCCGGGCCTGAACGTCAGGATCGGCATATCCGGCTCCGGCCGGATATATTGCGGCTCGCGACGCTGACCATTGGGGCCGAAATAGTTGACGTACTCGGTGACGGTTTCCACCCAGCGCGGATCGAATTGTCCGCCCTGCAGCTCGGCTGCGATAGCGGTGGCAGCGGCCTCATTTCCTGCCAGTTTCGCCTGCAGCAGTTCGTACGCCAGCCGCGCGGTATCCCAGGCGTCCTCGGCAATATGCGGGGGTGCCTGAACGGGGATTGCCAGCCCGTTATTCTGCAGCGTGGCAACCTGCGCGGCCGCACGCACGGTTTCATTTTCCAGCCCCGGGCGTGGTGCGTCCGGCGGAAGCTGTTCCCGCACCGCCGACTCGATCGCAGACTGATAGATGGACAGAAAATGGTCGCGGAAGGTCTGCGGATCGAGTGACACGTGTTTGCCTCTTGGTTGTTACGTCCGGCCGGCCGCGATCAGGCGTGACGCGCGTTCGGCCAGCGCGGCGATGGTGCGGGACGGATTGACCCCCACCGCCTCCGGCACGATCGCGCCGTCCAGCACGAACAGGTTGCGGTAGCCGAACACCTCGCCGCGATGGTCCACCACGCCGTTGTCCGCACCCGTTCCCATGCCGCATCCACCCAAGGGATGAGGCGTTACCAGATAGTGCAGCAAGCTCCAGGTTGGCGGCACCAGCGGCGTGCCGCCGGTTGCGCGTGAAAGCGCCTGGTGGGTGCCGACGATCGAGTCCATCAGCGGTCGGGACTGGGCAACATCCCAATCCAGCGTCATCTCCCAATTTCCGGCGATTCCAAGCGGACGATGCAGGCGAAGCTGCCCGTTCGCCGCGTCGACCCCCTGCGCGAACCACGGCATTATGTTGCTCAAGGGTGCATGCGCGAGTAGTTCGCTTCGTATCCAGTTCAGCGCGGTGTGCGTGATCGGGTTCGTGTCCGTGGCGGAAGCCGCCAGGTCCTCGAGCAGGTTCGGCAAACCCCCATCCTGAATCCAGAACGACTGGCCATCCCGGCTGCGATCCAGGAAGTCGATCGCGCAGGTAATCGTCGGCCCGTGCGACGGTTCAGGTTTGCGGTTCAGATAAATTGCCGGCGTCAGGAAATCGCCATTGCTGCTCCAGTCATGACCGAGACGCTGACTGATGTTCGGCAGCGTATGCAGCACGTCGCGGCAGCGCAGCAGCATCTCGGTCGAGCCGAGCGAACCGGCCGCCAGCACCACAATACCGGCGCTCGCGCTGCCCGCCTGGCGAGAGCCCTGCAACAGCCGGTCGAAATCGACCCGCCATCCGGCACCCTCCGGCTCGATCCTGGTAACCAGATGCAACGGCCGGACTTCGGCACCCTTGGATTCGGCCAGCGCGAGATAGGTGCGATCGAGCGTGTTCTTGGCATCCACCGGGCAGCCGATATCGCAGTTCCCGCAATGGACGCAGGTGCCCTGCTCGATGCCCTGACCGTTCTTGTGCCAGACCGTGCGGCTGGTATCGCCCGGCACCTGTGGCGCATTGAAGTCGAAACCATTGTCGAACGAAACCGCCAGGTCGAGCAGGCGGAACCGGTCGCCAGCGCCGATCCCGTTGGCGGCGTCGCGCATCAGGTGCATGCGCGGCGTCCATTGATTGTCCGGCACGCGCTGCACATTCATCACCGCGCCGACCGTGGCATAGTGCGGCGCCAACTCAGCAGGCGTGATCTCCGGCGGCCACCCGGCGACAAACGCGCTGTCCGCCGGAATCGCCGAGATGTTCGCGTAGATCAGCGAACCGCCGCCGACCGCTGCCCCCAACGCCACCGCCATGTGCGGAAATACCCGCAGATCGATCCAGCCATTTTCCCGTTCAGGATGAGTCTGGTTCCAGATCCAATCCTTGCCGGTGACACTGGGATAGCTGGTGCGGTCCCAGCGCCGGCCGCGTTCCAGCACCAGCACGCGGGCACCGGACTCGGCCAATCGGGCGGCGGCCACGGACCCACCAAACCCACTGCCAATCACGATGACGTCGAAATCCATGGGCCCGTTCCGTCAACCGCGGCCGAGATGCACGCCGTAGCTGTCCCACATCTGCCCCAGGAAGAAACGCCCGAACCGGGTGACCGCCGCGGCGGTCTCAGCCGCATTGGTCGCGCCGGGCGCGCTGGTCGTGCCCAGCATGCGGATCAGGTCGGCCACCCCGAGCGTCAGCACGCCGGCGCCCACGATCGGCCCTGTCGAGTCCGCACCTTCATGCAGCAATGTATAAAGCGTGGTGGTCTGCTTCCACGCATCGATCGCCGGATCATCACGCACCTCCTTGCGGCCGGCGAGATAATACGTCTTCCCGGCGTGCTGAAATCCAAGCTCATAGACCATGTATTTCAGCCCCGGCTGGCCGCTGGGATTGAACAGGTTGAACACGCCGTTCGTCCCTTCCACCACGCCCCCGAACGGGGCGTACTCGATCGATCCGGCCAGCGAGCCCGGATGATCCGGTTCCGTTAGAAACCGGTCAATGTCCCGGATCAGCACTGTCGCGTGCAGCGCAAGCACGCTTCCTGCTGCTTCGCCCTTCTGCCGCCCCGCCGCGGGATCGGTCTCGCCCAGCGCAAATCCACCTGACATTGTCTCCCGGAACGAAATCCCGATCGTCTCATCCTGCATGTGGGTGATCTCCGGCGTCAGGGGCAGGCCGCCCGGGCGGTGTGACGCCAGATACGCCTTCGCGTCGGCATAGCCGAGCGCGATCAGCGTTGCGCCATCGATGCGGCCGAAGAAATAGTCCGGATCCAGTGGCAGCGGATAATCCGGGCGGATCACGTGCAGCACGATCGGCTGGTGCCGTCCCCCGACCGACTCGCCGGCGACAATTCGTGCGTTGATCTCGCTGATCCGGTCGAGCTCTTCGAACAGCGCGCCATTGGCGCTCATCTCGATCATATGGACATATTGGCGGAACGCCCCGTCATGATAACGGCTGCTATTGCCGATGCACCAGACCAGCCAGATCTCCTCGGCGCCGCGCCGGACCGCCTCCATCAAATTGGCGTCCTTGATCCACACCGCATCGGTGTAGAACGCGCCGTCCTTTTGCACCGCCGGCATGAAGATCGGCAGTGAGATTCCCGCCACCAGCAGATCGCGATCCAGCTTCGTATGCTCGATGGTTTCCAGCGTCTTGCGCGAGAAGTTGCACAGGTTGAACGTCCCTGCCAGCCCCACCGCCTCATTGATCCGCGCAACGTCGATGCCGAGATGGGGAAACACCTTGTTCACCACGCCGTCGGCGCTGCCCATTGCCGGCAGGTCGGGCCCGCGCAGATACTCGCCCAGCGGCATGAAGCCAATGAAGTCCTTGGGATCCAGCGCCCGCCAGCGCGCCACCATCTCCTGTGGCGTCAGCCCGGACAGCAGCATCGCCAGGTTCATCGTGCCGCCGGAGGTTCCGTCGGCGTGGTGGAAGCACAGGCCCGCTTCCGCGAAGGCCTGCAACACGCCCGCCTGATACGCCACCCGCATTCCGCCACCAGCCAGGATCAGCGACCGTCGCGGGCCAGCATAGTCGGCGGGTGGCGCAAAGAACGTCGCATGGGTCGCCGCACCTGCACTCATGCGGGCACGTTCTCCTTCGTTCGCCCGGGCACGGGGGCTGAGGGCGGCGGCAGCCACTGCTCGCTTTCCCCCAGCCCGACGACACTCTCCAGCCCCTCCGGTGGCGTGGTGGGCGGCTGCTGATAAGTGCAGAACCAGCTTTCGAAATGGTCGTCCAGCACGCCGGTAACCTCCGGCAGATAGAGCGTGGCAACCGGGTCCGGCTCCAGCCCGATCGTCTTCAGCACCTGCACGCGTGGCACATCGCCGATCAC
>DATDIC010000530.1:0-2640 GCA_036521275.1 Acetobacteraceae bacterium | reverse complement strand
CCACCGCCACCTTGGTCCGGAAGCTCGACTTGCTCAACCCGATGTTGTATGTCGCCTCGGGGTGCAGGAAGTACGGGATGAACTTGTTGTAGCCCTCAAGCTGCCGGTCGGTGATGTCGAAGTAGATGGTGCCGTCCTTGCACTCGGCGCGTTCGCGGATCAGCTCCACACCCTCCGCGTGGCGCTCCAGCAGCGGCGGCAGCAGCGGCGCGATGAACGGCTCCTGCAGCACCGCCGCCAACGGTTCTTCGGTCAGCAGCGGAATCATCCGCGGGATCAGCGCCGGGTCCGCCGTCGCTTCGATGATCAGCGTCAGCTTCATCGCCGGCTCGGCCATCTCCACCGCGGACTCCGCGCTCTCATACAGCGCGCCGTCCACGATGTCCGCCCACTTCACCAGTTCGGCCACCGGCGTCGCGTCAAAGCCGAAGCGCGTGGAGGCGATGTGAGCCAGAAAGCCCGCGCAGGAGGTATAGCTCGGGTCATAGAAGCGCCGCATCGCATAGCGTCCGTCGGCCATGCCCCGGCGGTAGTCCTCATGGTCCTGCGGCGTCAGAAACGCGCTCAGATGATGGTCAAACCACCAGGTGATCTTGGGCGACGCCGAATACTTGAAGTCGACAATCGCGTTCTCGTCTCCGATAAAGTCCGCTTCGTTGAAAAGCGCGCCCGCCCGGTGCACCAGCCCGTGATAGCTATAGCTCGCCGCCGGCTGCATGCATTCGCGGTGAAACCGGGTAAACAGCGAGGCTGAGCATGCCCCATCGAAACACTTATCGTGATAAAAGACGCGAACGTTCAACAGCAACTCCTTCGGCGGGGTAGCAAGGTAGAGAGAATGATTAGGATTGCCGGGCTTCCCTCCGCTGTCAAGCGGCCGCGCCATCGGCTCCTGGCCATGGTTGCGATATGGTGTCAGTGTGCCGGGGAGCGTTCCGTAGCAGGGACGCCCGCCAAAGTTGGTTATGCAACACACTGAGGAATGATCTTGAGGCGACGATTGTGAGGCGGCGACTTTGAGGCAAAAGACCGGCTGGTTCTTCCGATTACTGCGTATCTGCCTCGTATTGCTCTTTCTCGTGGCCCTGGCCGCGGGCGTGGCCGCACTGTGGCTCCGCCGCGCCATGCAGGCACAGTTACCGCAGCTCGATGGCGACCGGCATACCATCGCGGTCACGCAGCCGGTCACCGTCCAGCGCGACCACCAGGGCGTCCCTCACATCGGCGCCGCCTCTGTGGATGACATGATCGCCGCGCAGGGCTACGTCACCGCGCAGGATCGCCTCTGGCAGATGGACATGATGCGGCGTATTGCCGCCGGCGAGGTCGCCGAGGTCCTGGGGAGCAAATTCATTGAGCATGACCGCGTCCAGCGCGTGCTCGAGTTCCGGCAAACCGCGGAGCGGCTCACCGCCAGCCTCTCCCCCCAGGACCGCCGCTTCTTCGAGGATTACGCACGCGGCGTCAATGCCTATATCAGCGAAGCCGACGCACTGCCTGCCGAGTTCCGCCTGCTGAACTACCAACCACGTCGCTGGCAGCCTGTCGACTCCGTCCTCATCATCCTCAACATGGTCCAGACGCTCGACGAACAGTGGCCCACCAAGCTCAGCCGCGAGGCGATCACGAAGAAGATCGGCCCTACCCTCGCTGCCGATCTCTACCCCATCGGATCGTGGCGCGATCATCCGCCGACGCAGGCAATGCCCGACCTCACCAAGCCGCCGGTGAACGCGCCGCCTCCGCTCCCCGATGAAGAGTCCTTCAACGGCATCGCAGGCGACCTGTTGCGCCTGCGTGCGGCACTACTTGGAACAGCAGGCCACGTCGATCCTTGCCGCGGCTGCATCGCGGGCTCCAACGAGTGGGTGGTGAGCGGTGCGCACACCGCCTCCGGACGCCCCCTGCTCTCGAACGACATGCACCTCAACCACTCCGTGCCCGGCGTCTGGTATGAAATGGATCTGCGCGCACCCGGCTTTCATGCCGCCGGTGTCAGCCTTCCCGGGGTGCCCCTGATCGTCGCCGGCCACAACGACCACATCGCCTGGGGCTACACCGCCCTGTACGGCGACACCCAGGACCTCTACGTCGAGCGCACCAACGCCCAGGGCGAGTACTGGGACGGCAATGCCTGGCGCCCCATGGAGCGTGATCACGAAACCATCCAGGTACGCTTCGGCAAGAATGAGGAGTTCGATGTCCTGCGCACCAATCACGGGCCGGTCATTACCCCGCTGGTCCCGCATGAGTCGCGCGCGATAGCGCTGCGCTGGACCGTCTATGATCCGCAGTTCGCCGGCGGCATGCCTCTCTATGCGCTGAATACCGCCAGCAACTGGCAGCAGTTTGAGGCCGCCATGAGCCAATGGTGGGCGCCCACACTGAACGCCGTCTATGCCGACGACCAGGGACACATTGGCTATCAAGCGATCGGACACCTGCCGCAAAGGCCCGGCGGGCTGGTTGGCGTGCCCATCGCCGATGACGCGCACGAATGGCAAGGCGTGCTTCCCTTCGCATCCCTGCCCGCTTCCCTGGATCCGCCGGGCGGCATCCTCGCCACGGCCAATTCCCGCATCACGCCGGATGGTTATCCCACGCCACTGTCGCTCGAATGGGCCTCGCCCTACCGCAATG
>DATDIC010000529.1:0-3694 GCA_036521275.1 Acetobacteraceae bacterium | reverse complement strand
GGGAGCGGATCCCGCCCGCGTCGCCACCATCGTGGCCGAGCCGCTGGAACGCGGCTTCGGCATGACTTTGGGCAACGCGATCCGCCGCATCCTGCTGTCCTCGCTGCAAGGCGCGGCGGTGACGGCGGTGCAGATCGATGGGGTGCTGCACGAGTTCAGCTCGATCCCGGGCGTCCGCGAGGATGTCACGGATATCGTGCTGAACATCAAGCAGCTCGCGCTGCGGATGCACGGGGAGGGGCCGAAGCGGATGACGCTGACCGCCACTGGGCCGGGCGAGGTGCGTGCCGGGCAGATCCAGGCCGGGCACGACATCGACATCATGAACCCCGACCTGGTGCTGTGCACGCTGGATGACGGGGTGAAGTTCGGCATGGAATTCACCGTCATGCTGGGCAAGGGCTATGAGCCGGCCTCGGCCAACCGGCCGGAGGATGCGCCGATCGGGCTGATCCCGGTGGATTCGATCTATTCCCCGGTGCGACGGGTGTCGTATCGCGTGGAGCCGACCCGGGTCGGGCAGGTGACCGACTACGACAAGCTGCTGCTGACGGTTGAAACCAACGGGGCGGTTACGCCGGAGGATTCGGTGGCACTGGCCGCGCGCATCCTGCAGGACCAGTTGCAGCTATTCATCAATTTCGAGGAGCCGCAGCAGCTGCGCGCGGAGGAGCCGCAGGACGACCTGCCGTTCAACCGCAACCTGCTGCGCAAGGTCGATGAGCTGGAGCTGTCGGTGCGCAGCGCCAACTGCCTGAAGAACGATAATATCGTCTATATCGGCGACCTGGTGCAGAAGTCCGAGCAGGAGATGCTGCGGACCCCGAACTTCGGGCGCAAGTCGCTGAACGAGATCAAGGAGGTGTTGTCCTCGATGGGGCTGTCGCTCGGCATGACGGTGCCAGGCTGGCCGCCGGAGAATATCGAGGACCTGGCAAAGCGGCTGGAAGAGCCGTTCTGAGTAGGTAACACAAGCCAGGCCGGCGAGTCGCCTGGCAAGAGTAAGGAAGTCGAACAATGCGTCATGGGGTAGCCGGCCGGAAGCTCAACGTCACGTCTTCACATCGGCAGGCCATGTTCCGCAACATGGCGGTGGCGCTGATCAAGCATGAGCAGATCACGACGACGCTGCCGAAAGCCAAGGAGCTGCGGCCGGTCACCGAAAAGCTGATCACGCTCGGCAAGCGCGGTGGATTGCATGCGCGGCGGTTGGCGTATGCGCAGTTGCGGGACGATGTGATCGTCAGGAAGCTGTTCGACGTGCTGGCGGAGCGGTACCGCGCGCGGGCGGGTGGTTACACGCGTGTGCTGAAGGCCGGCATTCGCTATGGCGACGCGGCGAGCATGGCGGTAATCGAGCTGGTCGATCGGGACCCGGGGGCGAAGGGGCTCGACAGCGGACCGAAGCCGGAGGCGGACGCCGAAGAGGGTACTGCGGCGGCGGCGTAGTTGCGGTTCCTCCGGGGCGTGTTCAGTCCGGGGTAAAGGTTGCGGCCCAAAAAGGCGACGCCGGCCAGCGGAACTGACCGGCGTCCGAGCGGGCCGCCGGACTGAGTGCCGGCCCTATAGCGGAGGGAGCGATGCAACACCATCGCGGGCTCCTGCCGATCATCGTGGTGATCTTGACCATCCGTGTCAAGATTATCCGGCGTCGGTAGGAGCTTAGGGGCTGGACGCAAGTCCGGCCCCGTTCCTCCGCGTTGCATTGTTGCACGTTGCCACGGAAAGACCGGAACGCCGATTATAGTTTGACGCCGGCGCGGCGACTGCGCGCGATCGGCACGCTTCAGTCGACGTCGATCTTCTGGCCAGCGGGTGACACCAGGTACCACGTGCCACCATACGCCTTGATGTCTTCGCCGGCCGCGCTGCCTGCGGTTTGATCGCGCGCGAAGTAGTAGAGTGGCATGCCGTTGTATGTCACCTGTTGCTCACCGCCGACGCGCGTGGCGTGGCCGATCTTTGCCTTTATCAGCCCGGCGCCGGCGGACACTTGGCCGCCTGACGTCAGCGGCGGCCAAGCTTCTGCACACGCACTGTCACAGGTGCTTCGACCTTTCTTATCGGCAGTGAACATGTAAAGCGCGCGACCGTTGCCATCGGTCAAATACTTGCCATACGGTGCCTTTTGCCCAAGCGCAAGTTTCGTTGCAGGTGCATATTGGGCGTGCGCCAGATACAACGGAGTGGCCGATAGCGCGACGATCGCGCCCGCAAGTGCCGTTGTGATTCTCATTCCTGCTAATCCTTTTCTTATGCTGACGTGATCCCCCGCTTGTTACTGACGATCGTCTGGGGCGAACTATTCCCAGGCGGCCGGGTCAATCGGTGTCGCTGATTGTGGCGTTGCAGCGAGAGGAATGTTCGCGCGGCAGCACGGCGCGCACCAATCAGGATCGCTTCACGCAGCAGCAACCTGTTCGGCGTCAAAACGGCGACGCCGGCCAGAGGGACTGACCGGCGTCCGCCCCCGTTTCCCCGTCAGGCTGCGAGTCGTCTTATCCAAACAGACGCGCCGGCCAGGGCGTCGCGCGACTTCTGCACGTGTTCGGTCGCGCGAACGAAGCCATGCGGCATGCCGGTGTACAGCTCGTATTCAACCGGCACGGCGGCGGCGCGCAGCTTCTCCACCAGCGCCTCGCCTTCAGAGCGCAACACGTCCAGTTCCGCCAGTTGCACCCGAACCGGCGGCAGGCCGGTCAGGTCCGCCCGCAACGGCGCGGCGTGCGGGTGCAGCCGATCGACGGCATGCGGGACATAGACGCTCCAGTAGAACGCCATCTTCTCCCGCGTCAGGCTGAAGCCGGTGCCAAATTCCTGATAGCTCGGCGTGTCGAGGCGGCTGTCGCAGACGGGATAGGTGGCCAGCACGCCGCGCAGTGCCGGCCCGGCGGTGTCGCGCAGCAGCAATGCGGTTGCCAGTGAAAGATTGCCGCCGGCCGAGTCGCCGCCCAGCAGGATGCGGCTGCCGTCGATCCCCCAGTCGCCGCCGTGCGCGGCGATGAATTTCACCACCGCGGCGCATTCCTCGACCGCCTGCGGAAAGCGCGCTTCCGGCGACAATGCGTAATCGACATTCACCACCGCTACTTCGCCGCCGGCCGCGTATTCGCGCGCCAGCCGGTCATGCGTGTCGACGGTGCCCCAGACCCAGCCGCCGCCGTGGAAATACACCATTGCGGGCAGCGGCCGGTCGGTGCGCGGCCGGTGCACACGGCAGAAGATGCGGCGGCCGCGGGCGGCGATCCAGCGATCGCGGCTCTCGGCCATCTCCGGTCCGCCGGCGGCCAGCCGCATCGAAAGCGTGTCGTTGACCGCGCGGTGCGCGTCGAGCGGAACTTCCAGGCGGATCGGCGGATATTTCGCTGCCTCCGCCGCCTGTTCCTGCAGCAGCGCACGCATGTCAGGATCGATCCTGGGGTGCATCGGCTGGCTCTCCCACTGAACCTATCATCGACTGTGAACGAAGGAGGCGGCGTCCTCAACCGCGAGGAGGTCAGATGGCGGATTATCCGGCGGAGCTGGTGCAACACTGGCGGGGCGGTGGCGAGGTGCTGACCATCCGGCCGGTCCGGCCCGATGATGCGCGCCAGCACGAGGCATTCTTTTATCGACTGCCGCCCGAGGATGTGCGGCTGCGTTTCTTCGCCCTGCTGCGTGAGCTGACGCCGGCACAACTGGCGAAGTTCACGCG
>DATDIC010000528.1:0-2672 GCA_036521275.1 Acetobacteraceae bacterium | reverse complement strand
GAAGTGCTTCAGGTGATGCAGGAACTGCACGAGGAAGGCATGACCAGCATCGTCGTCACGCACGAGCTGGGCTTTGCCCGTCGGGCGGCCGACCATATCGTCTTCATGGAAGACGGCCGTATCCAGCATCGCGCATCAGTGGATGCGTTCTTCCAGCCTGACGCGCCAGACCGCGTGCTTCGGTTCCTGCAGCGTATGCACGGCCCCTGACTGGAGCTTGGTCGCTGCATGGTCCATATCACATGAATGCCAATACTGCGGAACAGGAGGAACGAGTGGGGGGAAATCCGGTGTATGAAACCGGTCTCGATCGGAACGAGGCGAATTTTGCGCCGCTCAACCCGGTCACGTTCCTGGAACGGGCAGCCTACATCTATCCGGATCGGACCGCGGTGATTCACGGCGCCTGGTGCTCCACCTGGCAACAGACCTACGCGCGTTGCCGACGACTGGCCTCCGCACTGACCCGTATCGGCATCGGTCGCAACGATACGGTCGCCGTCATGGCGCCGAACGTCCCCGCCATCTACGAGGCCCATTTCGGCGTTCCGATGATCGGCGCCGTCCTGAACACGCTGAATACGCGCCTGGATGCCGGGACGATCGCTTTCATGCTGCGCCACGGCGGCGCACGAGTGCTGATCGCCGACAGGGAATATTCCGGCACAGTCGAAAAGGCGCTCGGGCTGCTGAAGGAACCCCCGCTGGTGATTGATATCGACGATCCGGCAGGCCAGGACGGAAAATTGCTGGGCAAGATGGACTACGAGGCGTTCCTGCGTACCGGCGATCCGAACTACGATTGGCACAATCCGCCCGATGAATGGGACGCAATTTCCCTGAATTACACCTCCGGCACGACGGGCGATCCGAAAGGTGTCGTTTATCACTATCGCGGCGCCTACCTGAACGCCGTCAGCAATATCGTCAACTGGGGCATGCCGCAGTTTGCCGTTTATATGTGGACGCTGCCGATGTTCCACTGCAACGGCTGGTGCTTCCCGTGGTCGGTGGCGGAACGCGCCGGCACCAATGTCTGCCTGCGGCGGGTCGAGGCGGCGGCGATGTTCCAGGCGATCCGTGAGCACAAGGTTACCCACATGTGCGGCGCGCCGATCGTCTATGCCACCCTGATCAACGCGCCGGAGGAGCTGCGGCGCGGCATTGATCACCGGATCGCCGGGCAGGTAGCGGCGGCGGCTCCTCCGGCTTCGGTCATCGAAGGCGCCGACAGGATCGGTATCGAACTGACGCACGTCTACGGCCTGACCGAGACCTATGGCCCGGCATCGGTTTGCGCCAAGCACCCGGAATGGGCTGACCTGCCCTTGGACCGCCGCGCCGAGCGCAACGGCCGGCAAGGCGTGCGCGTCCCGATGCAGGAAGCCATGGCGGTGCTGAACCCGGAAACCATGGCGCCCGTGCCACCGGACAACGAGACGATGGGCGAGATCATGTTCCGCGGCAACATCACCATGAAGGGTTATCTTGCCAATCCTGCGGCAACCCAGGCAGCTTTTGCCGGTGGTTGGTTTCGTACCGGCGATCTGGCGGTGATGCAGCCGGACGGCTACGTGAAAATTCGTGACCGTTCCAAGGACATCATCATTTCTGGCGGCGAGAATATCTCCTCATTGGAAATCGAGGATGTGCTGTATCGCCATCCGGCTGTGGTTGGGGCGGCTGTGGTCGCCCAGCCGGATGCGCAATGGGGCGAAGCGCCGTGCGCGTTCATCGAAGTGAAACCAGGAGCCACGGTCACCGCGGACGAACTGCGTGCTTTCTGTCGCAGCCACATGGCGCATTTCAAGGTGCCACGCAGCTTCCTGTTTCGCGAGCTGCCGAAGACCTCTACCGGAAAAATCCAGAAATTCGTCCTCCGGGAGATCGCGCGATCAAAGGACGCCATCGAATAGCGGCTGCGTCACGCCCGTCCAACCGTCACTATCATCTGTCATGCCAATCATGCCCGGCCATGACAGAGACGGTCGCGGGCCCGCTACCCCAGATAAGCCTCCTTCACCCGCTCATCATGCAGCAAATCCTTCGCCGGACCGCTCAGCAGCACGCGTCCACTCTCCAGCACATACCCCGTCGCGGCGATCGACAACGCCATCAGCGCGTTCTGCTCCACCAGCAGGATTGTCACCCCCTGTGCGTTGATGGTCCGGATGGTTTCAAACACCTGTTCCACCACCATCGGCGCCAGCCCCATGCTCGGCTCATCCATCAGCAGCACCTGCGGCTTCGCCATCAGCGCGCGCGCCGTCGCCACCATCTGCTGCTCGCCGCCGGACAGCGTTCCGGCAACCTGGTGCAATCGCTCGCGCAACCGCGGGAACAGGGTAATCATGCGCTCGCGGTCCGCCGCAATGCCGGCGCGATCGCGGCGGGTGAACGCACCCATGGACAAATTCTCGTCCACCGTCAGCCGGCCGAAAATCCGCCGCCCCTCCGGCACCTGCACCAGCCCCATCCCGGCGATCGTGTGCGCGCCGAGGCCGGACAGTGCCTTACCCCTGTAGCGTATCTGACCCTCGCGCGGATGCAGCAGCCCACTGATCGCCCGCAGCGTGGTTGACTTGCCGGCGCCATTGCCGCCGACCAGCGTCACGATCTGGCCTTCCTCCACCGCTAGCGAAATGCCCTTCAGCGCCTCGATCTTGTCGTAG
>DATDIC010000527.1:0-23647 GCA_036521275.1 Acetobacteraceae bacterium | reverse complement strand
CATCCCGGCAATCACGCTGGGCGGTGCCGACATCACCGGCTCCCTGCGGGGCGGGCAGCTCGGGGCCAATATCGCGCTGCGCGACGCAACTTTGCCATCCTATCAGGCGCAGCTCGACGAGTTTTCGGAAACGCTGGCCGGGCGCTTCGCCGCCCAAGGGCTCAGCCTGTTCACTGATGCGTCGGGGAACATACCGACAGGTGGCGGAACGCCGGCGCAGGCCGGCTATGTCGGGTTCTCCGCCGATATCCAGGTGGACCCGTCGGTGCAGGCCAATCCGGCGCTGGTTCGCGACGGCACGACGGCGATAACGGGCGGTCCAACGGGACCTACTGCATTTACGCCCAATCCCGCGGACGGCCCGGCCGGCTTCACCGCGCTGATTACACGCGTGCTGGACAACACGTTCGGCGCGGACGTGCAGCCGGGGGTTGCCCAACCGTCGCCGAATGTCACCGGCCTCGGGCCATCGGGGACGCTGAGCGCGCCCTATGTGGTACCGGCGACGCTCGGCAGCTTCGCTACTTCCCTGGTCGCCGCGGACGCAACGGACAGCGCCAACGCGACCACCCAGCTCAGCACGGAACAGACCGTGCAGACCGGCCTCTCTACCAAGCTGAGCAGCGAAACCGGCGTGAATATGGATACCGAGATGACGCAGATGATCACCTTGCAGAACGCCTACGGCGCCAATGCCAGGGTGATGTCGGTGGTGCAGAGCATGTTCTCGCAGCTGTTGCAGGCGGTTGCGGTGTGATGGACGCCATCAGCACGGCGGCACTGTCGAACTACGGGCTGCTCGGAAGCCTGATGGGCGACAGCAACACGATACAGCAGCGGCTCGACACGCTGACGCAGCAGGCCAGCACCGGGTCGGTCGCCACCACCTATGCCGGGCTTGGGTCCGGCGCGTCGGTTTCGCTCGATCTCAACCCGGAGATCGCGACTCTTCAGACCTGGCAGGCCAACATCAACGCCGCAACCGGCACGATGGGTGTCGCACAGACCGCGATGACACAGATCCAGCAGATCGCGTCCAACCTGTTTTCGCAACTGGACGGCCTGCAGGGCACCGACGGGTCGGAGGTGGACTCGATCGCCGCTTCGGCGCGTGACGCGCTCGGCCAGGTGGCCAATCTGCTCGATACCACCGACGGGAATACGTACGTATTCGGTGGAGCGGATTCCAGCAACCCGCCGGTTCCGGATCCGGGTGATATCACCAGCTCGGGATTTTACACGCAGATCGCCACGGCGGTGGGGAACCTGGGAACGGCAGGGGCGGACGCGACCGCTGCTGCCACGCTCAACATCGCCAGTTCCGATGCCGCCGGCACGACCCCGTTTTCCGCGTACATGTCGCAGCCGGCCGCGACGCTGCAAGCGGAGCAGCCAGCGGTGCAGACGGGACAAGGACAGACCACGCCGATCGCCTTGCTCGCCAGTGCGAACAGCGCCGTTCCGTCGATCGGGAGCTCGACGACCGGCTCTTACATGAGAGATCTGATGCGCGCGCTGGCCACGGTCGGCTCGATGACGAGCGCCCAGCAGAGCGATCCCGGGTTTCAGGACCTGGTGCAGGACACGCGGACCAGCCTGAATGGGGCTATCGCCGCGATGGCGTCGGATGCGGGTGTACTCGGCAACCGGCAATCGGCACTCACGGCGACGCAGACGGAGCTGTCGGACACGCAGACCGCGCTGACCACGCAATTGTCTGGTGTGCAGGATGTCGACATGGCGGCGACGATGTCGAAGATATCGCTGGTACAGACGCAGCTTCAGGCATCGTACCAGATGATCGAAACGGTCAGCGGCTTGTCGTTGGCAAAATTCCTGCCGGCCTGAGACGGCGATGATCCGTTTCACTCTACGTTAACTCGACGCGGTCCAGGATGGAACCGTGCCCGCAAAAGGCGGGGCTAGTCCGTAACCTTTGTGGGCAAGGGAAATACCATGTCCGGAACACTGAACTCGATCAATACCAATGTGGGCGCGATGATCGCGCTCGAATCGCTCAACCAGACCAGTTCGCAGTTGAACGCTGCGCAGAAGGAGATCTCGACGGGTTATCGCGTCGCGGATGCCACCGATGACGGCGCTGCGTATGCGGTGGCGCAATCGGTCCGGTCTGACGTGGGCGCGTTGACCGCCGCTAATCAGCAGCTCGGCGGCATTCAGGGCTTGCTGTCAACGACAACGACAAGCCTGAACAGCGTGTCGAACCTCATGGGCAGCATGCGTCAGGTGCTGGTCGATCTGGCGAACGGCGACGTCAACGGCAACCAGCGCTCGCAGTATGCGCAGCAGTACAATTCGCTGCTGTCCAACCTGAAAAGCTTCCTGCAGGACTCGAACTATGCTGGAAAATCGCTGATCGGCGATATCGGGGGGAATACGATCTCCTCGGTGGCGGTGGTTCGCAACGAGGTCGGGTCCACGTATGGGATCGCCACGTTCAGCGGGTCGGGTCTGTATTCATCGCTGGCGTTCACCACCACGCAGCTTGCCGGCGCATCCACCGTGGCGGCGCTGATCACCTCCAGCGGCACGTTCATCAATGCATTCGATGACGTGGGAACACAGCTAAACTATTATGGTGCCGCGACCAACTATGTGAGCAACCAGATCAACTACAACAGCGACAAGATCAGCGCGCTGAACACCGGTCTCGGCGCACTGATCGACGCCGACCTGGCGAGTGAATCGGCACAGTTGCAGGCGCTGCAGATACGCCAGCAGCTAGGCACGCAGGCGCTTACGTTGGCGGATCAGGCGCCGACGACGCTGCTGACACTGGTCAAGAACGCCTGATGCGACGACGCCGGGGCTGGATTTGCCTGCCCTGGCGTCGGCCCTCCACGGTGGCGGTTGACCCCGGCGTGGCTGATCACAGGAGACAGGATGTCAACCCTGGTTCTGGAACTGCGTCAGGGCGAGCTGATGATCGTCAATGGGGCGCCGATCCGGTTTCGTACGAAATCGCGGATCGAGCTGACGGCGCGCGCCCGGTTCCTGTTCGGCAAGCAGATCATGGCGCCGGATCAGGCCGATACGCCGGCGCGGCGCATCTATTTCGCCCTGCAATCCGCCTATATCGGCACGCCGGAGGAGCGGGCGCGGGGTCTGACCAGCGCACGCGAACTGATCGCGGACTTCCAGCAGGCCACCACCTCGGCGCTGGCCTGCGAAATGCTGAATTCCGCATTGGCGGCGGCGGAGGCGGATGATTGCTACCGCTCGTTGAAGCTCGTCCGGCGCATCATCCGTCATGAGGACGCGGTGATGGGCCGCACCGAAAGCACCGGCATCGCACACTCAGGGACCAGATGAGATGAACGCTCACATGCAGGCCACGCAGGCATATCGATCCGCAGCGGCTCACCGCAGCATGCGGGAGCAGCAGGCCGATGTGTTCCGCCATGTCAG
The DNA here is from genome assembly GCA_036521275.1 of Acetobacteraceae bacterium. Classification (GTDB taxonomy): domain Bacteria; phylum Pseudomonadota; class Alphaproteobacteria; order Acetobacterales; family Acetobacteraceae; genus DATDIC01. The sequence goes on along the minus strand of DATDIC010000527.1, from coordinate 20,218 downwards.
CGGCGCATTGCGGGCGGCACTCAACAGCAACGCGATCGCGCAGGCACGCGCGCTGGCCGACAATCGTCGCCTGTGGGCGACCGTGGTCGGGCTGGTATCGGATCCGGCCAATCCGCTGCCCACGGGGCTGCGCGCCTCTATCATCTCCGTCGGCCTGGCGGTGCAGCGGGAGATGGACCGGGACAGCCCGGACTTCGATTTCCTGCTCGCCACCAACGAGAATATGGCCGCCGGCCTGTCTGGAGACGTTTGAGGGGCGCTTGCCGTGAGCGGTTCCATTTCGTTTCTGCCCGCCCTGATCTCCGGCCTGTTCCCCAACAACGCGACCAGTGCCACGGGCAGCATACTGGGCGTGGTGTTCGGAACCGGAACGTCGGCGACCAACGGACTCGGCCAGAACCCGGTGACCGCGCTGGACAATGCCGAGCAGAACGAGACGCAGGAAGTAAAGGCCACCGCGGAACAGCCCGCCGTCGCCCGTGACATTGCTGCCTTCGCGAAGGCGGTACAGACCGCAACCAGCCCGCAGCAGCTTCTCGACAACCCGACGGCCATGAAGGTGCTGCTGACGGCGAACGGGCTTGGCGATCAACTGAACTACACGGCGCTGGCCCAGAAAGCGCTGCTGTCGAACGTCAATGATCCCAAGTCGCTGGCCAACACGCTGTCCAACACACAGTGGAAGTCCGTCGCGCAGACCTACGACTTCGCCAACAAAGGTCTTTCCATCATCCAGAACGCGAAGGTGATCAGCACGATCACCAATGCCTATGCCGAGGTCACCTGGCGCCAGTCGCTGGATGCATCCACGCCCGGACTGTCGAATGCGCTGACCTTCCGCGCCGAGGCCGGCTCGGTCACCAAGGTCGATCAGATCCTGGGCGATCCGATCCTGCGCACGGTCGTCACCACCGCGCTCGGCATCCCCGAACAGATCGCGTTCCAGCCGCTGGAGGCACAGGAGAAGGCGATCACCAACCGGCTGGATATCAGCAAGCTGCAAAACCCCCAGTTCGTCGAAACCTTCGCGCAACGCTACCTGATCACCATGGCCGGCAGCTCCAGCGCGAGCAGCAGCCCGGGCCTTACCGCGCTCGCGGTGCAGAGCAGATCCCTGGTCGTTTGATCGAACCGGCTCAAAAAGGAGCCCCACATGGACACTGTACTCGCCTCTCCCGATCCTGACGCATTGACCCGGCGGTTGGCGGAATTGATCGCCGCCGGCCGAATGGGCGTCGCACGCCCGATGCTGGCAGCATTGCAGCGATTGGGGCCGCCGTCGCCTCGTTTGGCGGAACTTGCGGCCCTGCTGGCCATGCGGGAGGGTCGGCTGGATGACGCACACGCCGCGCTCGACACGGCGCTGACCGCACATCCGGGCCACGCGGCCCTGCATCGCCGCCGAGCGGAGGTGCGGCACCGTACCGGCGATCTTGCCGGCGCGGCCCTGGATGCCGCGGATTCCGTGGTGCTCGATCCGTCGGACACCAGCGGCAAGGCGATCCTGGGTGTGCTGATGACCGAACTGGGGCGGGCCGCCGACGGGGTACGCTGCCTGCGTGAGGCGGTCGCCGCCGCCCCGCGGGACCCGGCCTATCGCCAGGGCCTTGCGGATGCGCAGGCCGCCAATGGCGAGCTGGACGCCGCCGCCGATACGCTCGCGGCGGGCATCGGGCTGGCGCCCGAATCGCAGGAATTGCGCAATGCCGCGGTGCTGCTGGCAGTGCGCCGCCATCGCTTCGACGATGCACTGATGATTGCGGAGGCGGCGCGGCGCGACGGCATGGCGGACGCCTGCCTGTTCGGGCTGAAAGGTCATGCGCTCTCGAAGCTCGGCCGCGATCAGGAGGCGGGCGAGGCATACAAGGAAGCGTTGAAGCTCGGGCCGGATGATCCCTATGTGCGGCATCTTGTGGCGTCCTCGGGTTGGCTGCCGGAGGCCAGCACGGCGCCGCCGGATTATGTCCGTGCGGTATTCGACAGCTACGCTGATCGCTTTGACGCGCACCTGATCTCGCTCGGCTACCGTGTTCCGGGCGTGGTCCGCGGTGCCCTGATGCGACATGCAGCACTGCCCGAGGATGGCAGGCTGGGACCGGTTCTGGACCTCGGTTGCGGCACCGGCCTGATCGCGGTGGCGATTGCCGATCTGCCGGTCGGCCCTATGATCGGGGTGGACCTTTCCCCGCGCATGCTGGCGCGCGCCGAGGCGAAGCAGCTTTATGCCGCCCTGCACGAGGCGGAGATCACCGCGTTCCTCGATACTGATGAAACCGAATATCCCCTGATCATCGCGGCGGATGTGTTCTGCTATTTCGGCGCGATCGAGGCGCTGATGGCAGCGGTGTCGCGGCGGCTGCAGCCGGGCGGACTGTTCATCGCCTCGTTCGAGGAGCTGGCTGCCGGACCGGAAACCGAGCGCGGTTGGGCGCTTGGCGGCCGGGGACGTTACGCCCATACGGCTGGGCACGTGGCGACAAGCGCGGCGACGTGCGGCCTGACGGTGCTGGCGATGGACGAAGAGCAGATCCGCAACGAGGCGGCGGCGCCAGTCCTGGGACGGCTCGCGGTGCTGCAACGGCCGCGCGATGCTCATTGAGCCGGACAATCTCGATCATGCCGAAGCCTTGGCGACGCTGCGGGCGGCCTGCGCCGGCGGCGACCGGTCGCCGGCCACGCTGCTGAACCTGGCGATTGCCCAGGACCGCAATGGCGAGGGCGAACGCGCCCGCCGGCTGATGAGTGAACTGGCCGTGCTGCTGCCGGACTGGGACGAGCCGAAATTGAGGTTGGCGGAAAGCCTGCGGCAGGCGGGCCGCGCGGCTGAAGCCGAACGCGCGTATGACGCCGTGCTGGAAGTCAATCCGCGTCGGGAGGAGGCGCTGGTTGCGCGCGCCGCGCTGCTGATCCAGCTCGGCGATGCCGACACCGCCCAGAAGCTGCTGCTGCGCTGCATCGGCATCAATCCGCAGCGGGCGGAGGCGTGGGATGCGCTCGGGCTTGCGCTGATGCTGAACGGTGATGCGGGAACCGCTGAATCGGCCTTCAGCGAAGCGCAGCGATGGGCGCCGGCGGTGCTGAGCTACGCACTGCACCGAGTGGAGGCGGCGCATGCAGCCGGTCAGCTACCTGGCGAAACCGCGCGGCTGGAGCTGGCGGCCGATGCCGACCCGCTCGACCCGGTGCTGTTCACCGCACTCGGACTGGCGCGCGAGCGGCTTGGCCGGCGCGCGGAATCGATTGATGCATTAGAAACTGCCTGCGCACTGGCGCCTGCTGCCCCCATTCCGGCAATGATGCTGGCGCGGTTGCTGGCGCATGCCAGCCGCCTGCGCGAGGCGGATGCCGCCTTGCGGCGCGCGTGCGACCTCAACCCCGGCAATGCTAGCCTTTGCAACGACCGCGCCGCGGTGCTGATGCGGCTGCACCGGCATGCGGCGGCTCGGGCGTTGCTGGACACGCTGCCGCCGGAGGCACAATCGGTCACCGGCGTGCTGTGCAACCTGGCGACAGTGCTTGTCTCGCTCGGGGAACAGGAACAGGGGGAGATAACCGCGCGCCGTGCCATCGCGCTCGATCCGGCCTCGCTGTTGGCACGCAGGACGCTGGTCAACGCGCTGCCCTACCGCAGCGGCGTCAGCGGGGCGGAGATGCTCGCTGCGGTACAGGACTGCGCCGCGTGCCTGCCCGCCCGGCCGGAGCCGGCATTCACCAATTCCCGCGATCCGGGGCGAAAGCTGCGGATCGGGCTACTGTCCGGCTCGCTGCGCACGCACCCGGTGGGATGGTTGACCGTGGCCGGGTTCGAGGCGCTGGACCCCACGCAGTTCGACCTGATCTGCCTGGCCCAGGCGACCGGCTCCGATGCGATCGCGCGCCGCTATCGCGCACGTGCCGCCGAATGGCACGAGGTCGACGGGCTCGATGATGTTGCGCTGGCCACTTTGGCCCGCGAGCGTTCGGTCGATGTGCTGATCGATCTCGGCGGGTATGGCGAACTGGGGCGGCTGATTGCCTGCGCGCAGCGGCTGGCGCCGGTGCAGGTGAAATGGGTCGGCATGCAGACGCATTCGACCGGACTGCCCGAGATCGACTGGTTCCTCTCTGACAAATGGGAGACCCCGTCCGGGCTGGAGCAGTTCTATTCCGAGCGGATCCTGCGATTGCCGCATGGTTACGTCTGCTACAGCCCGCCCGCCTACGCGCCTGACGTGGGCGGGCTGCCGGCGGTGGAGAACGGCTTCGTCAGTTTCGGCTGCTTCAACAATCTGGCCAAGATCACGCCGGAGGTGATGGTCGCCTGGGCGGAGATATTGCGGCGCGTCCCGGGCAGTATCCTGGTGCTGAAGACGTATCAGTTCTCCGAACCGGAACCCTCGGCGCGCGTCCGCGACGCGTTCGCCCGCCTGGGCATCGCCGGTGAGCGGAGTGAGCTGCGTGGCGCCTCGTCTCACCGCCAGTTCATGGCGGAGTACAACCAGATCGACGTCCTGTTGGACCCATTCCCCTATTCGGGCGGGCTGACCACCTGCGAAGCATTGTGGATGGGTGTGCCGACCGTGACCCTGCCGGGGGAAACGTTCGCTTCCCGCCATTCGACCAGCCATCTCAGCAATATCGGACTGGCCGATTGGGTCGCCCCTGACCTGCCCGCTTACATCGAGCTGGCGGTGGCCAGGAGTGCCGACCTGGTCGCGCTGGCGACGCTGCGGTCCGGGCTGCGGGAACGGATGAAAGCCAGCCCGCTCTGCGACGCCCCGCGGTTCGGACGCGACCTCGGCGTGGCGTTGCGGCATGCCTGGGCTGAGTGGTGCAGCCGGGCCGATGGGGAAGTGCGATCGGCGCCGCTACTCCCCTGAAAGTTCCCGTCGTCGCCGGTCCAGCTCCTCGCTGTAGCGGCGCAGCGCATATTGCTCGGTGACCAGCCCGATCACGTGCTTGGTCTCAGGCCCATCGACCACTGCGAGTGCGTCGCTTTCCGCATTTTCGAACATCGCCACTGCCTCCTTGATGGTCATTTGCGGCAGCAGCATCGAATCCTGGTAGTGCAGCACGTCCCCGATCTTGGCGGTTTCCTCGTCGCTGACGGCATGCGCTTCCGGCACCAGGACGACGCCCGCGTAGCTGTCGTCAGCGTTCAGGGCCACGACGCGCTGTGTCGAGCCCAGCGGAAAGTCGCGCCGGAACGCGGATAACGGTGTGTCCGCGCGCACCGTGCGCACCTCGCGCCGCATCATCCGCCCCACTGTCAGGTTGCGCATCCAGCCGATGTCCACCGCGCTGCGAATTGCCTCGCCGCGCAGGTGGAAGCGCCAGGTCGCGAACGAATAGCCGAACGTGCGCCGCACGGTCAGCGCCGAGAGCACGCAGGCGCCCAGCACCGCGATGGTCAGCGGCAGATTGCCGGTAGCCTCCAAAGCCAGGAAGCCCATCGTCAGCGGTCCACCGATGATCGCTACGGCGGTGGAGCTCATGCCCACCACCGCCATGGTGGCTGGCGGCACGATATGGGTGGTGCTGATCAGCGCCAGTGCGCTGCCGAAGAACTTCCCGATCAGCGCTCCCAGGAACAGCGACGCGAAGAACAGGCCGCCGCGGAACCCGGAGCCGATCGAGATCGCCGAGGCGCACGCTTTCATCAGCACCAGCAGCCCGAGCCACCACACCGCCAGCGGCGCGGTGATCACCAGCCCGATTGCACCGTGGCCGGACGACAGCACCATCGGCGTTGCCAGGGAGAACAGCCCGACGATCACGCCGCCGGCGGCCGGCCGCAGCCAGGGTGGGATGCGGCTCTTGCGGAACAATTCCTCGGTCAGCGTCACGCCGCGCATGATGGCAATGGAAATCAGTGCGCAGAACACGCCGAGCGCCAGGATCGGCACATAGTCCTGCGGTTCCAGCGGCGGCATCACCAGGGTCAGGTCGAACGGCGGCGGCCCCAGCGCATGCTGCACCGACACGGCCACGATGGCGGCCACAGCCACCGGCGCGAATGTGCCCAGCGTATAGGTGCCGATGATCAGCTCGAACCCGTAGAAGGCGCCGGTCAGCGGAGCATTGAAGGCAGCAGCGATCGCTGCGCCGGCACCGCAGCCCACCAGCACGCGCATATCGGTGCGGCGCAGCCGGAAGCTGCGGCCCAGGCGGGAGGCAAGGCCGGCGCCCATCTGCGTATAGCCGGCTTCCAGCCCGATCGAGGCGCCGACGCCGTTGGAAACGATGGTCTGCAGCATTACGGTGATGCTGTCGTTCAGCGACATGCGCCCGCCATAGAGCGCGTTGGCCTCGATCGGGTCCACCGCGCGGCGCGGCCAGATGCGCGCGATACCGAGTCCGAGCAGGCCCAGCACCAGCCCGCCGAGCGGCACCACGATGACGGAGCGCCAGGCGGGCTCCACCCGGGTGGCGGCGCTGAGATGCTGGTCCATGTCGATGCCGAACAGGAACACATGCGCCATCTGCGCCGCGGTGGTCATCAGGAACACCAGCACGCCGGCGCCCGCGCCGGCAAAGGCGGCCAGCACCACCAGCCAGATTTCGTCGGTACGGACCAGCGCACGCAGCGTCTGTGGCGCGTGCAGGACCGCCGAGCCGAGTGGGCGGTGCCGGCGCTGGGCTACTTCGCGGCGGGCTTTGGCCGAGGATCGGTCCCGATCGGACGCAGCTCTGTCCATGGGCGGGCGCCGGGGGGCGCCCGCGAGGCTGGAATCGCCAGGAACAGAGGACATGCGCAGACGTCCAGACCACGAAAGGAACGGCACGAATCGACACCCGCCTGCCGGGTTGGGCCACCGGCAGTTTTTCGGCTGCGATGCCGCCATTCATGGAACCAGCCGCTGGCCCGATCAACCGCAGTGGACGAAATTGAGCCGGCAGGACGATAAAAAAATCGTTCAGTGACCGGAAAGTTGCAGCTATTCTCGCGGCAGTTCGCGCTCTGCGCGGGTTGCCGCCAGGTCGTCCTCGACAAAGGCGCGCACGACATCGACCAGCGGCTCATGCGGCGCGAAGCCGAGCGTGCGGGCGCGCATTGGTTCGAATGCGGCCGGCCAGGTTTCCACGATCGCGGCGATGGCAGGATCCGGTGCATGGTGCACCAGCGCCGAAGCGCCTGGCCGCACCTCGTCCAGCGCTTGCAGCATGTGCGCCACGGTGGTGCTGATGCCCGGCAGATTGACGCTGCGATCGACGCCCATCGGTTCGGTGTCCATCACCGCCGCGTGCAGCAACCAATCGACGGCGCGGCGCGGGCTAGCCACCCAGGCAGCAAACGCATCCGATACGGGCAGCTCGGTTTCCAGCCCCAGCAGCGGTTCGCGGACGATCGCGGACAGGAAGCTGCTGGCGGCGCGGTTGGGGCGACCCGGGCGCACGACGATCGTCGGCAGCCGAAGGCACACGGCATCCAGGAAGTTTCGGCGCGAGGCGTCGGTCAGCAGCAGCTCGGCGGCCGCCTTCTCCGCGCCGTAACTGTTGGCCGGCACCTGCCGGGCGTCATCCTCCAGCTTCGCGTCCTGACCGCCGCCGAATGTTGCAACCGATGAGGTGAATACCACGCGCGGCGGGCGTCGCCCCGTCGACGCGATCCGGCGGCATGCATTGATGACCGATTCCGCCCCGTGCAGGTTCACGCGCATGCCAAGGTCGTAATCCGCCTCCGCCTGGGCGCTGACCACTGCCGCCAGGTGGAAGATCACGTCGGTATCCGGTGGGATCGCCTCGCTCGGCAGATCGGCAATGTCACCACGCAGGCGCCGAACCGGAAATTCGGCATCGGGCTCGCCGGGGGCATCGACAAAGTCGAACGACACCAGGCCGGTGACTTCGTTGCCGCCGAGCCGACCGTTATGCGCCAGATGGGCGGCGAGCTTGCGGCCCAGGAAGCCGGCGCCGCCCAGGATGGTGATCTTCATGGACATCCTTTCGAAGCAATTTTGAGCAAGGGTTGACGGCTGGGCTAGACCTGATCGGCCCTTTCGGTCCAGCCTGCATGGGTGATAGCCTCAGTTTGTTCCGATCTCCGCAATTCGCGTGCCGATAGCGAACGGCCGAGATTCTGCCGACGCGGCTTCCGACGGGTGGAAGCGGAGATCGCTGTCTGGAACGGCCAAGTGCCCGCCCCGTTGCGCGAGCGTCCAGCAATCGCCGGCGACGTCGGAGTGGGCGACGGTTATTCAGCGGCAGATGCCGCGGGCCTGCGCAGTGTGGCCGGCGGATTAACGCCTTTTTCAGGCGAGCTGGATACTCTGGTGGCGGGACTTGCCTGCGGTAAACCAAGCCTGCTCGCCTGGCAGGAGGCGGGGCGGGTGGTCGCCTCGGTGAACCGGCAGCCCCACTGGTTTGTCCTCGAAAGCCGCGATCTCGCGATAACGTCAGCAGGATCAATCCGTTGTGGCGTCTTCGGGCGTTTTCCCGCCGCACTATGTGCTATGGTGCGTGAGGTCGCCGAGGAGCCCGCATGATCGTCAAAGTGCCGATCTTCGCTGCGTTGACGCTGATGATCGGCGCGTATGTCGCCTATCCATGGGTTGCGCTGTACCGGCTGGACCGCGCGGTGCGTAGCGGCGATTCCGGCACGCTCGCAGAGTTGGTGGACTGGCCGGCGGTGCGCGAAGGCGTCGCTGAAGACATTGCGGACATGGTCACCGACGCGCCGGATGCCGCAGTCAATCAGCTTGCCCCGTTCGGTCAAGGGTTCATGCGCGGCATTGCCGCCCATGCGGTGCAGCAGAGGCTGACCCCACAGGCCGTCATCGCCAAGCTGTGCGGTCATGAGAACGGGAGTGCCAGCCTGCGTTCAGCCTATTTTGCTAGCTGGTCCCGCTTTATAGTAACTTTTGCAACACCATCGGTCAGTGACATGCGGCTGCAACTCGATCTTCAGGACGGCAGTTGGCGCGTAACGCATATCGAGTTTCCGGCCGCGCTCTTGCACGAGGCGGTTGCGGCACCCTCCGTTCGGATCGTCCCGGCCCAATTTCATCCCAGTTAGTGTCTTTTCAGAGCAAAAGATTTCCCGTGTTTCGAATCGAGCCACCCCAAGCAGAATTTCTTTCCTGGCCGACGAAGGATCGGCTATAACCAGCAGGATGCCGCAGGCCGCGACCCGACCGGGGTTGTCCCTGACCATAAAGTTGTAGTTGGCAACTGGCTTTGGCACTGCCTCGGTAGGGCCGGCAACAGCGTGAACGACATTTCTGGGGGAGCCATCCCGATGCATGACCTCATGCACCAGGGCCCAGGTGGGCTATATCCGGTTGCCGGGCTGCTTGTCGGGCTGCTGGTGGGGCTGACAGGTGTTGGAGGCGGCGCTTTGATGACGCCGCTGCTGATCGTGATGTTTGGCGTGCATCCGGTCACCGCCGTGGGGACCGATCTGTTGCAGGCGGCGGCCACCAAGGCAGCCGGCAGCTCCGTGCATGGAATAAGCGGCACGATCGAATGGCGGATCACCGGCCGGCTGGCGTGCGGCAGTGTGCCGGCCGCGGCACTGACGATCCTTGCTCTTTCCTTCGGCCTGAGCGGCGCCGGCGCGCCTCATGCCATCTCCGTGCTTCTCGGGTTGGCGGTGATCGTAACTGCTGTCGCGCTGCTATTCCGTGGGCCGCTGCTGCGCGCTACCGCGGCCCATTCCGTGGCCATGCCGGACTACGTGGTGGCCCGGCTCACCGTCGGGGCGGGCGCGGTGTTGGGGGTGCTGGTGACGATCACGTCGGTCGGCGCCGGGGCCCTCGGTGTGGTGGCGCTGGCCTTCCTGTATCCAAGATTGCCGACGCCGCGGATCGTGGCAGCCGACATCGCCCATGCCGTGCCTTTGACGCTGCTGGCCGGGCTCGGGCATTGGTGGTTGGGAACAATCGATTGGCCGCTGCTGGGCAGCCTGTTGCTTGGGTCGCTACCGGGTGTGGTCGTCGGCAGCCTGTTGGCCACGCGCGTTCCGGATGGCGTGCTGCGACCGGTGCTGGCGGTGGTACTGGTTCTGGTTGGTGGCCAGTTGCTGCGGTGAGATAGTTTCCCCCGGGAAAGCTGCCCGGCTTGCGCCTCAGCCCTTCGCCCGTTTGCGTCCTACCGGCAGAAGCGCAGACGCCGCGGCCAGCAGCAGGATGCACCGGGGCAGGGCCAGATCGCGCTCTTGCCGGCTCATTTCCGCTGTCAGCATGGCCGTCGAAGACCCGATCAGCACGCACCCGCCGAGATGCCGCAAGGTGTCGGACGCGACCATCACGCCGCCGACGAACTCGCCGGCGCCGATGAGCTGGCGGGCGCATTCCGACCAGCCCCATTTCGCGAATAGCTGGTCATACGCCTGCATGCCCAGCAGCTTGTCAGCGCCGGCTACCGCGAATCCAAGTCCCAGAAGGGGGAACCACTTGCCCATCAAAGCCATTCTCCTTTGCCGTTGGGAATGAACGCGCGATGCGCCGGAAGGTAGCGGCCGGCGCCGCTCATAGAGCAACGGATGGGCCGGTGGAGGCCAGCGCCGCACGCCTTCGGCCGCGCCATTCGGTGGTCAGCGCCATCACCACCGTCAGCAGCATGAACAGCACCGACGTGTAGAACACGAATCGCGGGGCGCCCCTGTCCATCAGCCAACCGCCCAGCATGGGACTGATCGTGCCGCCGATGCTGAAGCCGGTGGTGACGATGCCGAACACGCGGCCGGCGGCGCCGGGCGGGGCGGCGGCACGCACCATCATGTCGCGCGACGGGGCGATCATGCCGGACAGGAAGCCGGCAGCGACCATTGCCACGATCAGCAGGGCGGGCCCGAGATTCGTCGTGCCGATCAGGAATGTGATCACCGCGGTGACACCGAACGAAGCGGCAGCAACGTCGCCGTGCCGCCGGGTCATGTCGGCTATGAAGCCGCCCGCCAGAACGCCGATCGCCGTCGCACAGAGAAAGCCAGAAAGGGCAAGATTCGCGACGGTGAGCTTGACGCCGTAGATCGCCTGCAAGGCGACCACGGAGAAATTGGTGATTGCCCCGGTGGACAGGTTCAGCAGAGCGAAAAACACGGTCAGGCTGAGAATTGCCGGCGTGAGCAGGGCGCCGACCGGCAGACGCGCCGCGGGGGCTGGGCCGGCGACGGTGGCCCGGGGTGCCACCGCGACACTGTCGAGCCCACGGGCGAAGCCGAGCGCCACGGCGACGGCGGGCCCGATCAGGCCGGCAAAGTACAGTGCGGCGCTCATCCCCGCATGGCTACTGATGAGAAGAATGACCGGCGGTGCGATGGCACCACCCAAATAGCCGGCGAACGTATGGAAGGAGAAGGCGCGGCCAACCCGGGACGGCTCGATCGCTGCGCCGAGGATCGCATAATCGGACGGGTGATAGACGGCGTTGGCAATGCCGCCGAGCGCGCTGGCCGGCAATAGCCAGTCAGCATACGGGAACAGGCCGAACGAGCCGTACGCCACGCCCGACAGGCAAAGCCCGGCCATCAGTACGCGGCGGGGGCCGACATGGTCCACCACCCAGCCCATCGGTGCCTGCACGAGCGCGGACACGACGTTGGCCACAGTGATGGCGAGGCCAAGTTTCACGAAGTCCAGCCCGAGTTGCCGGTGCAGCAGCGGAAACAGCATCACCAGCACCAGATAGTGAAAATGGCTGACCAGGTGTGCGGCGCAGATCAGCCCGAGGGTCTTGGCCTCATTTCGCCCTGAGACTCGCTGAATCACGCCGGTCCGCAGCGAAACCCATCGCCCCAACGGGTGAAACGGGTGGTGGAGGGCGAGGGAAAATGCGCGGTGCAACACAATGTGTTGCGTTCGCAGACATGTTCCAGGAAGTTGCGACGGGTGAGTGCCGCCTGTTTCGGGTCATAATCGGCACGCATCGACACCTCCGGATAACGCGCCTGCAGTGGCGAATGGATGAGATCGCCGGTGACGATGGCATCGGTGGTGCCGTGGCCGAGCAGGACTGAGAAATGATCCGGCGTGTGGCCGGGCGTGGGCATCAACCGGACATGGTCATCGAGCGCGTGCTCGCTGCTGATGAAGTCGGCACGCTTTGCCTCCACGACCGGCAGGACACTGTCCGCGATGCATGGAATTGGCGTGCTGGCGTGCTGGGCAACCCAGTAGGCGTACTCGCGGTCAGAGAACAAATAGCGTGCGTTCGGGAATGTCGGAACCCATCGCCCATTCTCCAGGCGGGTGTTCCAGCCGACATGATCGACATGCAAATGGGTGCACATGACGAAGTCGATATCACCCGGCTTGAGGCCGGCCCCGGCGAGGCCTCGCATGAAACTATCGTCCGTCTTCCGGTGCCAGGGCGGACGGGTGGGCCTGTCCTTGTCGTTGCCGATGCAACTGTCTATCAGGATGGTATGCCAAGGTGTACGCACGACATAGGATTGGAAGCAGAGCACAAGCTTGCCGCTGCTGGGATCCACCGCCTTGGGTTCAAGCCAGGAGCGGTTCTCTTCCAGTACGTCTCGGGTGAGGGTGGGGAAGAACTCGAGCGGATCAGTAAAGGGTATTTCCTGCTCGATGATGCGGTGGACCGTCACCTCGCCGACGGTAAACGTCGTGCTCATGCCCTGACTCCCCCTGGAACAGCTTCCGGCACCGATGGTAGCCCGCAAAGGGGTGTCGGACAATCAGATGACCGACGCGGGTCACGGCGTGCCGTGCGGCTTCGGGGTTTCCGCGACATCTTTCGACCGAACCTGGACCGAGACCGGAATGCGGGTGAGCGCCATCAAAAGGGCACTGCGGCCGACCGCTGGATCCTCCTCCCTGGCAAGCCGGCGTCGGGCCGCGACGCACAGAACGACAAGCCCGATGAGCGCCAGCGGAAACGCCACCGGAAAAATGAAGGAAAGCATGAGGGTCCCTTCAGGAGCCGACCATAACCTCCGTCAGCCCGGCACTCAGCAGGTGCCGCAGATCATCGATCTGCAGCGCGATACATCCTTCGGTCGGGGCAAAATCGGCGCGCGCGACATGCAGGAAAATCGCCGAGCCGCGTTGGCGCTGCACCGGGTTGTCGTTCCAGCCCAGCACGCCGACGATGTCGTACAGAGTGTCGCTGCGCCACAGCTCCTCGTGCCGGGCCTCGTGCGGCAGGCGGAGCTTCCGGTTGTAGTCGGCGTTCGTAGGGTCGTCGCACCAACCGTCATCTGGTGCGATCGGTTCCAGCGGCACGGCGCAATCCGGCGGCGTGACGCGATCGGCGCGGTACAGCACGCGCCGCAGCGGCAGCAGGCCCGCCGGGGTTGCGCCGTCCCCCTCCTGCTTGTCGGCCTGAACGCCGCCGCGCCCGAGCGCGGCACGAAAAATCCTGCCGGCAAATACCAAGCGGCCGTCGGCATGGACCAGGGCGCGCATTATCCGCGCATCCCGCGCCGATGCGCCGTGGTCGCTGGCGCCTTCCGCGCAGGCAGAAAAACGGGATCGGTTTGGGCCCGGCGGGTCATTTTCACTACTCCAGCAGATGGCCGAAGCGGCGGGCCTTGGTGGCAAGGTAGTGGTCGTTGATCCCGTTGGGTGGGAATGCGTGCGGCTCGCGCGCCAGCACCTCGATCCCGCAGGCCGACAGAGCGGCGACCTTGTCCGGGTTGTTGGTCAGCAGACGGATGCGCGCGATCCCAAGTTCTTGCAGCATCGTCGCGGCGACCAGGAAATTCCGCTCGTCGGCACCCCAGCCGAGCGCCCGATTGGCGTCGAGCGTATCCAGCCCGCGATCCTGAAGCGCATAGGCACGCAGCTTGTTCACCAGCCCGATGCTGCGTCCTTCCTGCGCCAGATACAGCACGATACCGGCGCCTTCTTCACCCATCCGGCGGATCGCACCCTTCAACTGGGCACCGCAGTCGCAGCGCGGGCTGCCGAGCAGGTCGCCGGTAAAGCATTCGGAATGCAGGCGGACCAGCGGCGCTTCGCGTTGCTTGGGCGTTCCGACGATGATGGCGAGATGTTCGGAGCCACCGTCCTCGGTACGAAATGCAACGATGCGGGTGTCTGCCGCGGAGTCGAGCGGCACCTCCGCTTCTGCCACCTTGCGCAGCCCGGCAGCGGCGGCGGCTCGGTATCTCAGGATATCGGCGGCGTCGACCCGCAGCACGCCAGCGCGCTCCGCACTTTCGGCAGCGCCGGGTCCGACGGGTGCGGCTAGAACTGCCGGCAGCAGTCGGGCGAGCTTGACCAGTGACAGAGCCTCCGCGGCGTATGTCGGTGGTGGCTCCGTCTCCTGCGGACCGGCGAGTGCCTGCGCTTCGACAGGATCAGCCAGGCTGCGCAATCCGTCTGGGTCGAGCATGGCGGGCGGCAGCCGAAGCGCGATTGCTGGGCCGGCTTGTTCAACGGGCCGGTGCAACACCGCGGCCGCACGCACCGGCGCCAGCAGCAGCAGTGGCGGGCTGGGTGAGAGCGCGGCCAGTTCCTCCAGCCCGCGCGGGCCGACGGTTTCGGCCGCCAATATTACCAGCCGCGTTGGTCCATCCAGCAGCACGGGGGCGCCCCGGCGCAATTCTGCCGTCGCACGATGGACCGCGCGCAGGCGGCCCACCGGCAGAGCGGGCGAGGTCGGAGGTTGAGCCGGGCCGAGGGCGGCCAGTCTGCGGGTCATGGGCCGATCACGAGAAAGCGAAATGGATTTGGCCTAATTTAGTCATTATTCACCCTGAGGTTTGCCGCTGGTCACCCGCGCGGGACCAGCATGTCTAGCACATCAGTCGAGCCAATCCTTTCCAGCGCACCCTGGTCACAATATATGGCGGATCGAACAACCTGTCGTGGACCGGCTCATGGCGAAATGTCGGTGCTGCCCCCGCTCCGGCGCAGAGGGCTGGAAGTGGGGGATGTGGTGCCTTGCCCCGGCTCGCCGGAGTGGGTCACATTTGGTGCGGACGGTGGCGCACCCGATAACAGAGAAGGATAGAAGAGAATGTCGAGCGAACGACCCATCCTGATCGTCGATGACGACCCTGACCTGCGTTTGACCCTGGCCGAGCAATTGGCGGTCGATGGCGAATTCACCTCCATTCAGGCTGGAACGCTGAGCGAAGCCGAGGAGCGTCTGGCTGCCAAGGACGTGCGGTTCGACGCGGTGATCCTGGATGTCAGGCTGCCGGACGGCGATGGCCGCGATTTCTGCCTTCGGTTGCGTCGGCAAGGACATAAGATGCCGGTCATCATGCTGACCGGGTCGGATGATGAAACCGACGTGGTACGCGGGCTTGATTCCGGTGCCAACGATTACATTGCCAAGCCGTTCCGGCTGAACGAGCTGCTGGCGCGGCTGCGTGCCCAGCTCCGCATTTTCGAGAACAGCGAGGATGCGGTCTTTACGATCGGTCCATATACGTTCCGTCCGTCAGCCAAGCTGCTGCAGGACCCGCTGAAGAACCGGCGGATCCGGCTGACCGAGAAGGAAGCCGCCATTCTCAAATTCCTGTATCGGGCGGGCGACCGAGCGGTGGCGCGACAGGTGCTGCTGAACGAGGTGTGGGGCTACAACGCGGCAGTCACCACGCATACGCTGGAAACGCACATCTATCGCCTGCGCCAGAAGATCGAGCCAGACCCGACCAACGCCCGCCTGCTGGTCACCGAGGGTGGTGGCTATCGCCTGGATCCGGAAGGCGTGCCGGCGGCAGTTCCGGCCTGAGGGTGGTGCGACCGAGGGGCTGTACTGGCGGGGACGCGTCGAGTTACCCGCGGCAGCGGCCAGGCGAGAGTCCACGAAGATGCGGGAGTTGGCCTGGATTCCCGCTTTCGCGGGAATGACGAAGGTGGGTCTGGAATTACCGTGCAGCGGCTCCTGTGGTCGCAGAGAGGCAGCGAGGTTATGCAGTCGCGGCTTCGCGAAGCCCTAATTCCCCGGCCATGCGCTCGCGCATGACAAATTTCTGCACTTTCCCAGTCACGGTGAGCGGAAATTCTTCGACGAAGCGGATGTGGCGGGGGACTTTGTAGTGGGCAATCTGGTCGCGGCAAAAGTCACGAATCTCCTCCGCGGTTAGCGTCTCGCCTGCACGGACCCTGACCCAAGCCGCGATTTCTTCGCCGTATTTCGCATCGGGCACGCCGAATACCTGCACATCCTGTATTTTCGGATGGCGATAGAGGAACTCCTCGACTTCGCGCGGATACACGTTTTCGCCGCCGCGGATGATCATGTCCTTGATGCGGCCGACGATATTGCAATAGCCATCGGCGTCGAGCGTGGCCAAGTCGCCGGTGTGCATCCAGCGGGCGGGGTCGATGGCTTCGTCGGTGCGTTGCTTATCGTCCCAGTAGCCGAGCATGACGCAATAGCCACGCGTGCAAAGCTCGCCGGGCGTTCCACGAGGGACGATGCGGCCTTCGGCGTCGATCACCTTCGCCTCGACATGGGGGAAAATGCGACCGACGGTGGAAACGCGTCTTTCCAGCGGATCGTCGGTGGTGGTCTGGAAACTGACCGGGCTGGTTTCCGTCATGCCATAGGCGATGGTGATCTGCGACAGATGCATGCGGGAGACGGCGTGGCGCATCACCTCGATCGGGCATGGGCTGCCGGCCATGATGCCGGTGCGCAGCGAAGACAGATCGAAGCGGGAAAACTCCGGGTGATCCAGTTGCGCGATGAACATGGTCGGCACGCCGTACAGCGCGGTGCAGCGTTCTTCGGCCACGGTCTGCAACGTGAGGAGCGGATCGAAGCCCTCGCCGGGGAAGACCATGGCAGCGCCGTGAGTGATGCAGGCGAGATTGCCGAGCACCATGCCGAAGCAATGATACAAGGGGACGGGAATGCAGACCTTGTCGCGCTCGGTCAGGTGCATCGCCTCGCCGACGAAGAATCCATTGTTAAGAATGTTATGATGCGTAAGCGTGGCACCCTTCGGGGTCCCTGTCGTGCCGGACGTGAACTGGATGTTGATCGCGTCGTCGAACTGCAACCGATGCGCAAGCTCTGACAGAAAGCTGCGGCTGGCGGGATCGCCGCCACGGGCGATCTCGGAGAACGGGATGGTGCCGGACGCCGGTGAGGGGCCGATCTGGACGATGGTTTCCAGGCTGGGCAATTTCGCCGCGGGGAGGCGGCCTGGGGCGGCTGTGTTCAGCTCCGGCGCCAGCGTGTGCAGCATGCCGATATAATCGCTGGATTTGAAACCGGTTGCGCTGATCAAGGCACGGCAGGCGACCTTGTTCAGCGCGTATTCCAGTTCCGCAAGGCGGTAGGCGGGATTGATGTTGACCAGGATCAGCCCGGCCTTGGCGGTGGCAAACTGGGTCAGAACCCATTCCGCATTGTTGGGGGACCAGATGCCGATGCGATCACCCGGCCGCAGGCCGAGCCCCAGCAATCCGCTGGCGAGTGCATCCACCCGCTCACCCAACTCGCGATAGGTCCAGTGTATGTCCTGCTGGCGGGCGACAAGGGCCGGGCTGTCGCCCCACTGCGCGACAGCCCGGTCGAATGCCGCCCCGATCGTCTCGCCTAAAAGTGGTGTGTCGGCAGCACCGTGAACGTAACTGAGCGCGGTGTCGGACATCCAAGACGTTCCCCCTGGTTCTGGGCGCGGCCGGACGCGCCCAGAGAGCCTATATCAGGGGGGTGTCGCAAATGAAGCGGTAGTTCGGTTCAGCCGGCCGATCCGCTGGCGGGCGCCGGGTGATGCGCGGCGGCAGCGCCGTGCCGGGCACGCATGGCACGGCCGCGGAACACTTCGTCCGCCGTCTGTTTCTGCTCATCCGGCATCGAGGCGTAGAGGGTCTGGAAGGCGCTGGCCAGCTTCTGCATGTCCTGCGCGTGCTGGGCCGACAGGTCGGCGTACGACTGCATGTCCTGGGCCGCATTCATGTTTGCCAGTTGCATGCCGCGGTCGTTCAGCTTCTGGTCCATGGCGGTGGCGTTGTCGCGCATCACCTGGGCGAACTGAGTCCACTGGGTCTCTTCCGCCGGCGTTATGCCCAGCTCGGAATGCAGTTGCTTGATGCGTTGTTCAACCCTGGCGGCGGTGTCGGGGGCGTGCGATCGGCGCTTGGCCGACGGCGCGGCCGGATTTCCTGCCGCGGCTGCCGGCGGGGGCGCCGACGCGGCCGGCGGAACCGCGGCTGGCGGGGTGGAGCCGGCTGGCGGGGTGGATTGAGCAAACGCCAAGCCGGGGACCAGCACGGTTGCCAGCAGCGTTAGGCGAACGGACGTTTTGAGGCTCATGGAGTATCTCCGGCGAAGCTTAGGGGGACGGCGGTCAGTAGCCGTAATACACTGGGGGCGGCGCGGCATAATAGGCCGGCGGTGGCGCCCCATAATAGGCCGGCGGCGGTGCGTAGTAGGCGGGCGGCGGTGCCGCCAGAGCTCCTATGGCTGCGCCCACGCCGAGCCCCAGAAGGGCGCCCCCGACGATCGCGCCGGTATTTGGGCCGCTGTTGTGGTAACCGCCGTGATAGCCGCCATGCCAATGCGGCGGCGGGCGTCCGTGCCATTGGGCGGCGGCCGGTAGGGCGAACGAGACTGCCAGGGCAGCGCTCAACGCCATCGTGCGGGCGGAACGTGGCTGGATGAAGCGTTTCACAGGCTTTCTCCTTTTCAAGCAGCCGCTGTTGCGCGCCGCCTTTTCATCGGAAATATGGTGGGGGCGGCCACATTCGCGCCTTGTCTGTCGCACCGCCTTGGTGACCGCGCGGAAATCAGCCATTCTGGCGCTGACCTCAAGCAATCCTGAAGAACGGAGGCCCCAGTGCCGGCGATCCCCAATCGGCTGCCAGGGCTGAATTTCGACCTTGGCGAGACCGCGGACATGCTGCGCGCGCAGGTCGAATCCTTCGCCGCCACCGAGATCGCCCCGCGTGCCGCGGCGATCGACCGGGACAACAACTTTCCCATGGATCTCTGGCGGAAGTTCGGTGCCCTCGGCCTGCTCGGCATCACCGCGGAGGAGGAATATGGCGGCGCCGGCATGGGCTACCTGGAACACGCGGTCGCGATGGAGGAAATCTCCCGCGCCTCGGCCTCTGTCGGCCTGTCTTATGGCGCGCACTCTCAGCTCTGCGTCAACCAGACCCAGCGCCACGGAACGGAGGCACAGAAGCAGCGCTATCTGCCGCGTTTAATCTCCGGCGAGTTCGTGGGCGCCCTGGCCATGTCCGAGCCAGGCGCCGGATCGGATGTGGTCGGCATGCGGACGCGGGCCGAGAAACGCGGCGATCGTTACATCCTGAACGGCAGCAAGATGTGGATCACCAACGGGCCGGACGCCGACCTGGTGGTGGTCTACGCGAAGACCGACCCGCAGGCGGGACAGCGCGGCATCACGGCATTCCTGGTGGAGAAGACGTTCAGGGGCTTCTCCACCGCCCAGAAGCTCGACAAGCTCGGGATGCGTGGGTCCAACACCTGCGAGCTGGTGTTCACGGATTGCGAGGTGCCGGAAGAGAATGTGCTCGGGCAGGTGAACAAGGGCGTGCGCGTGCTGATGAGCGGGCTAGATTACGAGCGCGCGGTGCTGGCCGCCGGACCGGTCGGTATCATGCAGGCCTGCATGGACGTGGTGATCCCGTATGTGCACGAACGCAAGCAGTTCGGCCAGCCGATCGGGGAGTTCCAGCTTATGCAAGGCAAGCTGGCCGACATGTACACCACCATGAACGCGGCGAAAGCGTATGTGTATGCGGTGGCGAAGGCGTGCGACCGCGGTGAGACGGCGCGCAAGGATGCCGCCGGCGCGATCCTGTACGCAGCGGAGAAGGCGACCTGGATGGCGCTGGAGGCGATCCAATGCCTCGGCGGCAACGGCTATATCAACGATTATCCGACCGGGCGGCTGCTGCGCGATGCAAAGCTATATGAGATTGGTGCCGGGACCAGCGAAATCCGGCGCATGCTGATCGGCCGCGAGCTGTTCGCCGAGACGGCATGAGCGTTCTTCGCTCCGACGCCAATCCGCGGAGCGAGGCGTTTGCCGCCAACGTGGCGGCGATGCGCGCACTGGTCGATGATCTGCGGGCGCGGGTGGCGGCGGTGGAGCAGGGCGGCGGCGTGGCGGCACGGCAACGCCATGTCGGGCGGGGCAAGCTGCTGCCGCGCGAGCGGGTCGCCGGACTGATCGATCCAGGATCGCGCTTCTTGGAGCTGTCGCAGCTCGCGGCACATGGAATGTACGGCGATGAGGTGCCCGGAGCCGGCATCGTCACCGGCATCGGGCGCGTCTCCGGCCGGGAATGCATCATCATTGCCAACGATGCGACGGTGAAGGGTGGGACGTATT
>DATDIC010000526.1:0-3650 GCA_036521275.1 Acetobacteraceae bacterium | reverse complement strand
GGAGGGGGAGTCACGATAACAGCGCATGACCCGCCTCTTCGACCTTGCCGTCATCGGTGGGGGGATCAACGGCGTCGGCATCGCGCGGGACGCCTCGGGGCGTGGCCTGTCGGTGTTGCTGCTGGAGCAAGGCGACCTCGCGGGGGCGACGTCGTCGGCGTCCACCAAGCTGATCCACGGCGGGCTGCGCTACCTGGAGCATTACGCCTTCCGCCTGGTGCGCGAATCGCTCGCCGAGCGCGAAGTGCTGTGGCGCAATGCCCCCCATATCGTCGGGCCGCTTCGGTTCGTGTTGCCGTACCATGCAGGGCTGCGGCCGCGGTGGATGATCCGCGCCGGGCTGTTCCTGTACGACCATCTGGGAGGGCGGAAGCTGCTTCCCCCGACCCGCGTCCTGGACCTGCGTCACGATCCGGCGGGCGCGCCGCTGCGCGCCGAATTCACCCGCGGGTTCGAGTATTCCGACTGCCGGGTGGACGATGCGCGGCTGGTGGTGCTGAACGCGCGCGATGCGGCGGCCCATGGCGCGGACATACGCACCCGCACGCGGTGCGTGGCCGCACGGATCGCAGATGGGGTGTGGCATCTGGAGTTGGACGGCGGCGCGGACGCGCAGGCTCGGGTGCTGGTGAACGCGGGTGGGCCGTTCGTGGCCCGCATCCTGTCGTCGGTGATCGGGCACCCGGCGGTGACGCCGATCCGGCTGGTGAAGGGCAGCCACATCGTCGTGCCTCGGCTGTTCGCGCATGACCGCTGCTATATTTTCCAGAACGCCGATGGGCGGGTCTGCTTCGCCATTCCGTATCATGACGACTTCACGCTGATCGGCACCACCGACGAGGACTACGCCGGCGATCCCGCTTCGGTGACACCGTCCGTGGCGGAGGAGCGCTATCTCTGTGCCGCTGTCGGCGCGTATCTGCGCGATCCGGTGGACCCGGAGTCGATCGTCTGGCGCTATGCCGGCGTGCGGCCGTTGCGCGACGACGGCGCAAGCAAGGCACAGGAAGCCACGCGCGACTACGTGCTGGAGTTGCACGACGCCCCCGATGCGGCGCCGGTGCTGTCCGTGTTCGGCGGCAAGCTGACGACCTATCGGCGGCTGGCCGAGGCCGCGATGACAAAGGTGGCGCGGTTCTTTCCCGGCCTGCCGGGAGCGTGGACGGCGAACGCGCCGCTGCCCGGGGGCGATTTCCCCTGCGACGGGATAGAAACGATTCGGGCGGAATTGCAGCGGCGTTATTCGTTTCTTGGCGAGCGTACCGCCCGTCGGATGGTGCGCGCGTACGGCACGTTGGCGGACGACATGCTGGATGGTGCGCGCCTTGCTGCCGACCTGGGCCGCAGGTTCGGCGCCGACCTGAGCGAGCGTGAGGTGGACTGGATGGTGCGGCGCGAATGGGCGCGCACGGCGGACGACGTGTTATGGCGCCGCAGCAAGCTGGGGCTGCGCTTCAGCGCCACGGAGACGGACGCGCTGGCGACGTATCTCTCACGCCTGCAGGCGGTGGCGGGATGAGCAACGAGGACCGGATCACGATCGAATTGGCGCCGCTGGCAACGGATGAAGTACGTGCGCTGATCGATGAACTCGAGCAGACGCTGGCAGCCGAGTATCCGCCGGACCAGCGTCATGGGCTGGCGCTGGACGCGATCTTTCAGCCGCATATCAGGTTTTTCCTGGCGCGGCTGAACGGTGCGGCGGTCGGGTGCGGCGGCGCGGCATTGTTCGCCGACTACGCCGAGGTGAAGCGCATGTACGTGCGTGACGCGGCGCGTGGGCGCGGGGTGGCACAATCGTTACTCAAGAGGATTGTGCAACAGGCGCGCGAGGCTGGGCTGGGGGTGTTGCGGCTGGAGACCGGGATCCGTCAGCTCGCGGCGCTGCGGCTCTATGAGCATGCCGGATTTCGACGCTGCGCGGCGTTTGGCGCCTACGCCGAGATGCCGCCGGACGCCGTGGCGACGAGTGTGTTTCTGGAACAGCGGCTCGACGCACCGGCTGCCTGAGTCGCTTGCGGTGACTCGGACGTCGTGACGCCGGCCGGGCGGGTGGCAGCGCGACGGTTGCCGCCGCCGCTCGCCCGGTGCTACGGCTTGGCAAAACGGCAAAGCCCAGAACTAGCGGGAGGTCCACCATGAAATCAGGATTGTTCGCCAGCGAACCGCTGCCGCCACCGGCGCGACGAGCCATCGTCGCCGGCTTTATCGGCTTCGCCGTCGACTTCTTCGACATCTACCTGCCGGCGCTGGTACTCGCGCCGGTGATGAGCTACTTCGAGCCGACCGGCCTCAGCTCCACGGCGACCACGACGATCTACTATTTCACCATCGTCGCCACCTTGCTCGGCCGGCCCTGCGGGGCCGTCATCTTCGGCCATTGGGCTGACAAGATCGGCCGCCGCCGCACCACGATGATCAGCATCACCGGGTTCGGCATTTTCACTCTGTTCATTGCGTTCCTTCCGGGCAATGCAACGATCGGCGCCTGGTCGCTGACCCTGCTGATCGCGATCCGCTTTCTGGGCGGCATCTTCATGGGGGGTGAGTACACATCCAACAACACGCTGGCGCTCGAGATGGTGCCAAAGGACCGTCGCGGCTTCGTCGGCGGACTGATCCAGGGCGCGTTCCCGCTCGGCTTCGCGATGACCACGATCGTGACCACGATCATGCTGACCATCACCACCAAGGACCAGTATTACGCCTGGGGCTGGCGCGTCCCGTTCCTGATCGGGTTCGTCATCGCCTTCGCCTTCCTGCTGTATTACCGGACGGTGCCGGAATCGACATTGTGGGAGTCGAGCGAGAAAACCGCCACGCCGCTGAAGGCCGTGCTGTCCGGCAAGCATCTGCGCACGCTGGGCCAGATCTTCCTGATGATGACGGGCTTCTGGCTGGTCGGACAGCCCTCGACCCTGCTTCCCAGCATCATGATCCAGCAGTTGCACGTGCCGGCCAAGATGACCTCGAACGGGTTTCTGTTCGCCAGCATCGCGCTGTTTTTCGCCTTCACCGGCTACGGCCTGCTGAGCCAGATGATCGGCCGGCGCCGCGCCATCGTGGTCGCCTCGGCGGCCGTGCTGGTCTGCGGTCCGCTGCTGTATTACGCGATGATCGCCCAGGCGCTCGCCGGAGGATCCCCGCTGGTCACCACCATCCTCGCCGGCGCCTTCCATGTACTGGCGATTTCGCCCTGGGGAATCGTGACCGTGTATATCTGCGAGCGCTTCCCGACCCATGTCCGCGCCAGCGGCTACGGCATCGGCTACAGCCTGGCGGTGGTGATCCCGTCGTTTTCCGGGATCTACGTGCTCTGGCTGGCCCAGATCATGCCTTATCTCTTTGCGCCGATCGTGCTGCTGGTGCTTGCCGGGATATTCATGATCACCGGCGCGATGCTGGGGCCGGAGACGCGGGACGTGGAGCTGCACCTGCCGGATCTGGGCCTCGAACCCATCGGCGCAGCGGTCGCGATGCCGCGTTCCGGCTGAACCGGGCGCGGCGGGGGAGGGCGGCAGTCCGCCCGGTGTGGCGTCCGGGCGGAACGATTGCTGTCATGGCAGCCGCAGGCTCTCTCCCGCCTTCGCGCGGGAGAGGTTTCAGGTGCCGATGCCGCCGATCGCGAGGTACTTGACCTCCAGATATTC
>DATDIC010000525.1:0-4038 GCA_036521275.1 Acetobacteraceae bacterium | reverse complement strand
GGAACATCCGGTGCAATCTACAGCATTTTCGTGGCAGGTGGATACGGCTTGATCCATTCTCCGGGAGCGGCCGTGAGGGCAGCCTTGCGCGCGCGGCCTTGCGTCGGCGCGGCCGGTTACGCATCTTGCGTCCGTTGCCCGAATGGCGGGCCGGATCGGACAGAGGATGAGTGGAGCGCGAGGATGGATGGCGGAGCTGACGCGAAACGCATCACCATCCACACTCCTGACGATTTTGCCGGGATGCGGTCTGCCGGCCAGTTGGCGGCGGAGACGCTGGACATGGTCACGCCGCATGTCCGGCCGGGTGTCACGACGGCGGCCCTTGACCGGCTGTGTCATGATTTCATCGGCGCGCACGGGGCGGTGCCGGCGCCGCTGAACTACCGCGGCTTTCCGAAATCGATCTGCACCTCGATCAATCATGTCGTGTGTCACGGGATTCCCGGAGAGCGGAGGTTGGAGAACGGGGACATCCTGAATATCGACATCACCGTGATCCTGAACGGGTGGCATGGTGATTCGTCACGGATGTACGTGGCGGGGACGCCTTCGACCCGGGCGCGCAATTTGATGGACGTGACGTATGAGGCAATGATGCGCGGCGTGCGTGCGGTCCGTCCCGGTGCGACGCTGGGCGATGTGGGGCACGCGATCCAGACTTTCGTCGAGGGCCAGCGGTTCAGCGTGGTGCGCGATTTTTGCGGTCACGGCATCGGCCGGCGGTTCCACGAGCCGCCGAACGTGCTGCATTTCGGCACGCCCGGGGAGGGGCCGGTGTTGCGGCCGGGCATGTTCTTCACGGTGGAACCGATGGTGAATGCCGGCCGGCCGGAGGTGAAGGTGCTGGATGACGGCTGGACGGCGGTGACCCGCGACCGCAGCCTTTCGGCGCAGTTCGAGCACATGGTCGGTGTGACGGCCGCGGGTGTGGAAATATTTACGCTCTCTCCCGCAGGGTACGAGAAGCCGCCTTACCCGGTCGGCTGAACGGTGCCGGCAACAGGCCGGACCGACGGGAGCGTCGCATGGCCCAGCGCAAAGCGCGCGACCTGGCCGAGCAGGCCAGTCTGCTGGATGTACTGCCGGCTGGTACCGATGCGGGTTCCTCGCGGCGCGGCGGAAGCGGTTTTGTGGTGTCCGGCAAGGCTCGCCCACGTGTTGTGGGCGGCGGGCCATCCGCGGGTTTTGCGGGTGACGGCAGCGAGGTGAATGCCCAATCCACTCCGGAGCGGGGCAAAGGGGGGGATTCGGCACCTGCCGGATCGGAGGGGCATCGGGCCCGTATGCGCGAGCGTCTGCTGAAGGCGGGGCCGGAGGCGCTGGCCGACCACGAGATGCTGGAGATGGTGCTGTTTCTGGCGCTGCCGCGGCGGGACACGAAGTCGATCGCGCGGACGCTGCTGACGCGGTTTCGCAGCTTCAGCCGGGCGATTGCCGCGCCCGTCGCGGATCTGCGCGGGATCGAGGGGCTGGGCGAGGCCGGGGCGGCGGCATTGAAGACGGTGCAGGCGGCGGCACTGCGGCTGGTGCGAGCCGAGGTGGTGGAACAGCCGCTGCTGTCAAACTGGAACCGGTTGATGGAGTATCTGAATGCGGCCATCGCGCGCGAGCCGGTGGAGCAGTTCCGGGTGCTCTATTTGGATACGCGCAACCGCCTGCTGGCCGACGAGGCACAGGCTCGGGGGACGGTGAACCACACGCCGGTCTATCCACGCGAGGTGGTGAAACGGGCGATAGAGTTGCATGCGACGGCGATGATCCTGGTGCATAATCACCCGAGCGGCGATCCCTCACCGTCGGCGGCGGATGTGGAGATGACGCGCGACGTCCAGCGGGCGGCGGCGGTGATGTCGGTGTTGTTGCACGACCACATCATTGTCGGGAATGGGCGATGGACGAGTTTCCGGCAAGAGGGTTTGCTGTAAGACCGAGCCGGGGTAGCGAAGGTCGTTGCCGTTCGTCATCGCCGGGCGTGGCCCACGGTTGTGCACGAGTTTGACCCAGCACAAGAAGTCGTGGATGCCCAGCCTTCGCCGGGCATGACGAGCGATGTGTCGGACTGGAGCATCTGCGGCATGACTGAAGATGCTGGAGCTCTGTTTTCGTGTATCGAGGAAGAATGAGCATAACGAACTTCTGGCTGATCCGCCACGCGATCGTGGAAGAGAATGCGCGGGCCATTTTGTATGGCGCGCTGGATGTGGAGCTGTGCCCGACCAGCCTGGTGGAGCAGCAGCCGATGTATGCCGCCCTGGCACGCCGCCTGCCGCAGCCGGCGATCTGGGTGACGAGCGGGCTGTCACGTACCCGGCGCACCGCGGAGGCGATCTTTGCCGCCGGTTATCCGGCGGTGGCGCCAAACATCGAGCCGGATCTGGCGGAACAGCATCTGGGTGAATGGCAGGGGCTGGCCCATGCCGAGTTGCCGCCGAAACTGTCGCTGCCGAAGCACGCGTTCTGGCCGCTGGGCGGGTGGGAACGCCCGCCGGGTGGGGAGAGCATGGGTGACGTAATCCGGCGAGTTGGGCTGGCAGTCGAACGATTGGCGGACACGCATCCCGGGCAGGAGATGGTGGTTGTCAGCCATGGCGGGGCGATCCGTGCGGCGGTGGCGCATGCGCTTGGGATAGGACCGGACAATGCGCTGCATCTCGTGATCCAGAACCTGTCGCTTACCCGGCTGGAACGCCATCCGAGCGGTTGGCGCGTGCTGTGCGTGAACGAGCTGCCTGGTTATTGAGTGGGACTGATGGGACCGACTCGGACGGGTGTGCTAACACCTGCAGCTTAATCATGGGCTGTTGATGTGCCCACGAATTTCTTCCGCGAACGTGGGCGTCGCCGGGCTGGCAGCGCGGGAGGATGGAGCTGGCCAGCACGACTCTGGGAGACAGGATTCATGAAGCGCTTAGTTGTGGCTGCCGGGCTTGCGATGTTGCCGATGGTGGCACATGCCCAGAGTGATACGCAGGCACTGGTCGATCGCTCCGCGCTGGCGTTGCAGGACGCGATGCAGTTGCAGGCGTCGGAACAGCCGCGCATATCACTCAGTCATGCGCGTGCGGTGGTGATTTGTCCGCGGATGTTCAAGGCGGGTTTCTTCTTTGGCGGCGCCGGCGGGAACTGCGTGCTGCTGGGGCGGGCCGGTAATGGGACGTGGTCCTATCCGGCTTTCTATACGATCGGCAGCTTCAGTTTCGGATTGCAGATCGGGTTGCAGGATTCCGAGGTCATCATGCTGATCATGACGAACCGCGGGCTCAATGCGATCCTGGACAGCAGCTTCAAGATTGGCGCCGGGGCATCGATCGCGGTCGCGGTGATCGGCGGCGGGGTGCAGGGCGATACGACCACCGCGGTGGGCGCCGACATCCTGGCGTTCTCGATCGCACGGGGTGCGTTTATCGGGATTTCGCTGGAAGGATCGGTGCTGAATTCGCGTTCGGGGTGGGACCAGGAGTATTACGGGCAGCCGATCGATGCGCGGCAGATCGCGGTTCAGATGCAGGGCCGCAATCCGGGGGCGGATCCGCTGCGCGAGGTGCTGACGCGGTATGGCACGCCGATGCCCGAAGTGGCGGCGGCGCCGCAATACCAGGTGGCTCCGCCGCCTCCTCCGCCCGGGTATCAGGCGCCGGCGGCGGGTTATGCGCCGCCGGCGTCGGCTCCGCCTTCATACGGGCAGCCGGTCAATCTGCAGCCGGGCGCGCCGATCCAGCAGCAGAATTTGCCGCCGCCGGGGTGAGGCGGTGGTTTGTGTTGTAACCGCTGATTCGCTATCCACGATTTCGACGCGGCGTGAAAAGTCGTGGATACCCGGCCTTCGCCACTGCTGTCCGGCATGTCAGTTGCATATTGGCAGCATCAGTTGATTGGCGGGTCCGCGTTGTTTGGGCGGTGGGGGGCGTCGGGGATCGAGCAACTCGCTGATCGGTCGGCGCACGAAGAGGTTGCTGCGGATGATGAGCAGCACCAGAGAGGCGGCATAGCTGAGCGGCTGAGCGGCCTGGGTCATGCGGACCAGCAGATAGGCGA
>DATDIC010000524.1:0-4058 GCA_036521275.1 Acetobacteraceae bacterium | reverse complement strand
AACTATCCTCCACCAGCCCGCGCGGCCCGATACGCTCCATGCTGTCGGCGCGGGCAAGTGTGGCGGCGCGCCGGTCCGGTGCGACGCCCGTTGCCGGGGCCATCGCCACCAACGCCGACACGGATGCAGGGAACCGGGCGGCGAAATGCAGCACGATGCCGGCGCCGACCGCGCATCCCGCCAGTGCCACCTTGCCGGTGATGCGCAGCGCCGCCAGCAACGCGGCAAGGTCGTCCGTCATGGTATCGAACGTTACCGAGCCACGGATCTTCTCCGACAGCCCGGCGCCGCGCGTGTCATAGCGCAGGATACGGCGGCCGGGCACCAGCGTGGGCAGCACCTGGTCCCAGCTTTCCAGCGTGCCGCCCATCTCGTGCACCAGCACCAGCGTGCGGTCGCCGGATCCCGTCAGG
Source organism: Acetobacteraceae bacterium (assembly GCA_036521275.1). Taxonomy (GTDB): domain Bacteria; phylum Pseudomonadota; class Alphaproteobacteria; order Acetobacterales; family Acetobacteraceae; genus DATDIC01. The sequence goes on along the minus strand of DATDIC010000524.1, from coordinate 3,645 downwards.
TCGTAGCGGAGGCTGGTGCCGTTGACCTCGATCCAGTCCATGACAGTCTCCTTCACCCCGCAGCCTGGCACGCGCTGGTGACCGGTGCCAAACCGACCGCGAAGGAGACCCGCATGCCCGCCCCGATGACCCTGCACTGGTCGCCGCGCTCGCCTTACGTCCGCAAGGTGATGATCACGGCGCATGAACTCGGTCTGGCCGACCGGCTGCACACCGTGCGCAGCGTGGTCGGCGGCACGGAGCCGCATCGCCCGCTGATGGAGCAGAACCCGCTCGGCAAGATCCCCACGCTGGTGCTGCAGGACGGCACGGTGATCTTCGATTCGCCGGTGATCTGCGCGTATCTGGACACGCTGCATGATGGGCCGAAACTGTTCCCGCCCTGGCCGCAGCGGCTGACCGCGCTGCGCCGGCTGGCGCTGGGCGACGGCATGCTGGATGTCGCGCTGGCCTGGCTGGGCGAGCGGTTGCGTCCCCCCGAACGCCAATCGGCGCCGCATATCGAGCTGTGGCGCGGCAAGATCCTCGCCTGCCTGGATGCGCTGGAGAACGAGGCCGATCGGCTGGCGGAAGACGCATTCTCGATCGGGCATATCGGGATCGGGGTGGCGCTGGGCTATCTCGATTTCCGCTTCACGTCGATTGCCTGGCGGGAGAATCGGCCGCGGCTGGCGCGGTGGCAGGCGGGGTTCGATCAGCGCCCCTCGGTGCGCGCCAACCTGCCGGTGGACGACCGCTGAGGCATTTGCGCGCGCGGCGGTATGCGTGCCGTCAGCCGCGCCAGCTCGGCGATGAACAGCCGCGCGGCGGTTTCCGGCGCCCAGGGCTCCCAGGCGGCCATCCCGTCCGGGCGAGGCGTGGGGTCGCGGGCCAGCGGCTTGATGGCGATGCCCAGGCTGTTGCGGACTTCCTCCGGCGACCAGCCGACCACGTGCACCGCTTCGCTGGCGGCGGCGAGCCGGTCCGCCCGCTTGTGGGTGGCGTGCTCGGCCGGGGTCCAATCAGGCAATCCGTAGCGGCGCCAGATGGCGTCACGCAGCCGGGCGGCGAGGGCGGCGAACCCGTCGCCCAGGAACGGCTTCAACGGCGAGATGGCGTCGAACCCCAGCAAGCCTTCATCGGCGTCGTGCAGCAATTCCCGCAATTCCCGCTGCGGGTCCATGCGCTGCCGGCCGTGGCGGCAGATCGCCAGCACCGCCAGGCTGTGCTGCGCGACGGACAGCGGCAGCGGCCAGGCGGAATGGCCGCCCCAGCGATAGGTGCGCGCCAGGCCGAGCGCCAGGTCCTGGTCGTCCCAGTCGAACGGCGTGGGGTCCAGCAGATCGAGCCGCTTGCCCGAAGGCAGCAGCACCCAGGCCCGGGGTGACAAGGTCGGTGTCTCCGTGGCAAGCATTATATGGGCGAGGATGCCCGTGCCCGTTGGGGGCTCGTCTAATGGTAGGACAGCGGACTTTGACTCCGCTAATCGTGGTTCGAACCCACGGCCCCCAGCCAAGGCCAACCTGAGGCGTTGGCGCAGAAGGTGGTCGGCCGCCACGAGTTTCGATATCAGCCAGCGCGTACGAAGACCCTCAGATCCGTCATGCCCGCGAAAGCGGGCATCCAGGCGAAAAGCGCGGAATTCCGAGGGTTTGGCTGGATTCCCGCTTTCGCGGGAATGACGAAAGTCGGGCACCCTCAATGCGGTCCGGTAATAAGGTGTCGCTCGCGAACTATGACCCCGAAGCAGCCTCATTCCTCGACGGCGATCCGGCGGACCTGGATGCGGCGTGATGTTGCGGAGGTGACGACCTCGTAGTGATCGGTTTGCAGGACCTCAGTGACGTTGCACGGACCCTTTCAACCCTGGTGTGGCCGCTTAGTGGCTGGCTGCCGATCACGCCGGAACGAGTGCCGTGTGCACTGCCCCTGAAACGAAAATTTTGTCTGGTTCAATTGAGGCCAGAGCCGTGTAGTGTCGGCGGCGTAACGGGCCAGAGGGTCGGCATGAACGGCCAGGTGTCTCCACCGCTGGAAGGCCGCAGCCGCGATCGCGGCTGGCTTCCCGAACCGGCGCCGGTCGGCTGGCTGACCCGGCGGGACTCCTATCCCTGGCTGGTGGTCTGCGTCACCTGCCTCGGTGCTTTCGCCGGACAAGTCGATGCGAGCATCGTGCAACTCGCACTGCCGACCTTCGAACATGCGTTCGGCACGCCGCTCAATGAAGTGACGTGGGTGGCGGTGGCGTACAGTCTCTCCTTCGCCGCCGTGCTGCCGATCTATGCGCGCCTCGCGGAGATGGCGGGGCGGAAGCTGATGTACATCGTGGGCTTTGCGCTGTTCGGGGTGTTCTCGGCCCTGGCGGGTGTTGCCCCGAGCCTGCCCTGGCTGATTGTATTCCGCGCCCTCCAGGGGATCAGCGGCGCGCTGCTCGGCGCGAACAGTGTCGTCATCCTGGTCGCCGCCGCGGGTCCGGCGCGACGTGTGCGGGCGATGGGGATCTTCGCCGGCGCCCAGGCTATCGGCGTGAGTGCCGGACCGGCCATCGGCGGCGTGTTGCTGGGAAGCCTGAGCTGGCACTGGATATTCTGGGTGACGGTGCCGTTCGCGGCACTCGGTGCCGTGCTCGGCTGGCTGCTGGTGCCGGTGAGCGGGCGTCCCGCCACCGACACGTCGTTCGACTGGATCGGTGCGCTGCTGCTGGTGCCGGCGCTGACCGCCTTGATGCTGGCGATCTCCAAGCTGAATGCGTGGGGGGCGCTATCGGCTGGCGTGCTGTGCTGCGCGGCGGTGGCGATCCTGTTGTTCGTTGGTTTCATCCGGCAAGAGAGGCGGACGCCGGCGCCGCTGATCGACCTTGGGCTGTTCCGGTCATGGGCATTTTCCGGCGGCACCGTCGCCGTGCTGCTGTCCTATGCCATGCTGTATGGCATGTTCTTCACCATGGCGTTCGCGCTGGTGCGCGGCTACCACGACGCGCCGTTGGCGGCGGGGCTTCGGCTGGCCATCGTGCCGGTGGCGCTTGGGGCTGTGGCGCCGTTCAGCGGCGGCGTCGCGGAGCGCCGGCCGCGCCTGGTGATGCTGGGTGGAATGGCAGTGTGCGTGGCGGCAGTGGTGTGGCTTCGCTGGTGCCTTACCGGGACGCCCGACAGTCTGCCGGCGGTGATGGCTGCGTTGGCCGTGTATGGAGCAGGGCTTGGGCTGTTCATTGCGCCGAACAACAGCGCCACGCTGAGTGCCGCGCCGGCTGAGCACGCGGGGCAGGCCGGCGGGCTGCTCAATCTGATGCGGGCGTTCGGCACCGCCGCGGGTGTCGCGACAGCATCGGCGCTGCTGGCGTGGCGGCTGGAACTGGCGACAGGATTGCATGAGCGGACGATCGGCGTCAGTGAGCACGGGCTGCTCGGCGCGGCGGGAGACGTCATGCTGCTGCGGGCGGCGTACGCCGCGATGGCGGCGGTGGCGTCCTCGCTGAAGGAGGGGCGGGCCTAGCGCGCGGGGCTCCGCCCCTGCCGGGGTTCGGGGGGTACGGACCGGGCACATAGGTAACACTTCAGACCGGGCACATGGGTGACACCGACATCTGGTCTGGAGGTGGCGATGATGCCCTGGATCGAGATGAGCGCGATGGACAGCCGGCTGTGTTTTGTGGGCGCGTGTTTGCGG
>DATDIC010000523.1:0-10624 GCA_036521275.1 Acetobacteraceae bacterium | reverse complement strand
TCGCCTATCTGCTGGTCCGCATGACCCAGGCCGCTCAGCCGCTCAGCTATGCCGCCTCTCTGGTGCTGCTCATCATCCGCAGCAACCTCTTCGTGCGCCGACCGATCAGCGAGTTGCTCGATCCCCGACGCCCCCCACCGCTCAAACAACGCGGACCCGCCAATCAACTGATGCTGCCAATATGCAACTGACATGCCGGACAGCAGTGGCCTTCGCCGGGCATGACGGTGGGGCCGGGGGTGACGGTGGGGCCGGGGGTGACGGTGGGGCCGGGCATGACGGGGGCCGGGGGTGACGGTGTGGGGCGGTGGGTGTGTGGTTGGGGGTGAGGGTTGCGGGATGTGGGGAGGGGTGGGGTTGGGGTGGGGTGGGCGCGTGGTTGGCGGCCGGGCGCTTAGGGCGGCGTTTCGTAGTGGGGCAGCAGCCATGCGGCGGGTTCGGCGGCGGCGGCATTGTACCAGGCGGCAACCAGTGGGTGGGCGCGGACGGAGGCGCAATAAGCCTTGGTTGCATCCGATAGCGTCGGGCGCCAGGTGAGAAAGCGAGTGACAACCGGGGCGAACATGATATCGGCGCCGGTGAACGTGTCGCCGAACAGGAACGGGCCGTTCGCCGCGTAAAGCTGGCGGGTGTCGTGCCAGATGCGTTCGATGCGGGCGATATCGGCCAGCGCCTCGGGGGTGCGGCCGAGGCCGGAGAAATCGGCGCCGAGATTCATCCACATGGACTGCCGCAGGGCCTGGAACCCGGCGTGCATCTCGGCGGCGATGGAGCGTGCGTGGGCGCGTGCCGGGCGTTCCGCCGGCCAGAGGTCGGGCTTCAGCTCGGCGCAATATTCGATGATGGCGGTCGATTCCCAGGCCCGGGCCCCGGCATGCTCCAGGTAGGGCACCAGGCCGTTGGGCGAGAGGGAGGCGATCGCCGGGGTGGGGCGGGATGGGGTGAAGGGGATCACCACTTCCTCCACCTGGAGTCCGGCGAGTTGGACTGCCAGCCAGCCCCGCAGCGACCAGGACGAGTAGCGGCGATTGCCGATGAACAGGCGTCCTTGTGGCATCATGATCCCGGTCCGTTCGCTGGAGGCGGGATTGTGGCATGTCGATCCAGCCCGGGACAGGCGATAAATTCGCCGTGAAGCGGGGGTGGCGCTGTATCCGATGGCTCGCTACTTTTGTACGCTGCCAATCCGATTTGTACTCGGTTCAGGATACGAAACACAACAAATGGCGGATCGCCCTCACATTTTGGTCGTCGAAGACGATCCGTTGGTGAGTGAATTGTTGCTAACTGCGCTCGAAGAGGATTACCAGGTGACCGGGGTGGAGACCGCCGCCCTGGGGTATGAGCGGCTGCGGGCGGGTGGCGTTGATCTGCTGTTGCTCGATTGCACACTGCCTGGCGGGCTGGGGGACGATTTGATCCCGGAGGCGGATCGTGTCGGCGTGCCGGTTGTCCTCATGTCCGGCAATCCCGAGCTTGCGCGTGGGATTCCTGGCAATCGCCGGTTCGTTTCCAAGCCATTTGCCTTGTCGGCGCTGCTGGACCTGGTCGGGATGGCGCTTCGTTCCTGATACGTATTCTGTGCACGGGTCGGCCGCTCGCACATTTTTGGGTGCGGGAACCGCGGCGCCTTTCCAGAGTTTAATCTATCTGGACCAAAGCTCCGGTGGGGAGAGGTGGCCGAAGACCGGTCGACCGCCCCCCGGGTCGAGGTGACGACGATGGCGAAGCGGGAATTTGTCCGGGGATTGGATGTTTATTCCAGCCGTTCCGGCAACTCGATTGGTTTTGTTTCGCGTTGGTTGGGTTCCGTGTGCTTTCCCTGCTCCAACCAGCGGTCGCTGCGGCGTGGCTTTGCGCCGGGCGCCTCTTGCCAAGCAGGGCGCGTTGGTTCACTTCCTGATACGAGGCAAAGGGTCGCCGTTCGCGTCGTATCGGCTTGGCCATATCTCCTGGGGAGAGCGGCCGAGCTCGCGCGCGATGATGGCCTCGATGGCGGGCCAGGATCGCTTCAGCGCTTTTCCGGCGGCAGTCGGATGATAGCCGTGCGCGCGCGACAGGCTGGTGAGGGTGCGTCCGCGCTTCTTCAGCGCAGCCAGGACGTCGGCGGGGTGCCAATCAGAAGGATTTGAAGTCGTGTCAGCCGAATTATTCATCGCCTCACAAATATTCTCTTTAGAGAACCTCCTTGGAAAAGTTGCCATGTCCACACTCAACGATCGGGCGGCGGCGGAACCCTGTTCGGAAAGTGTCGGCAATTTGGACCATGCGCTGATGAATGTCACGTCGGCGCGATAGACATGTCACGTCCCAGGGATCGTCCCCGTGATACGACGCCATCGGAGGGCGCCGAGCACGCCGATGACCGCGGGAGTGATCGAGCGGGGTTCGTCGCCCGGCTGCACGTGATCCTGCGGCAATGGCCGAGCGCCGACCGGCTTGCCCGGGCGGTTGGGGTTTCTCCGTCCGCGTTTCGCAAATGGCTGCGTGGCGAGGCCGAGCCCAGCCGCGAGCGCCTGGTGGCGCTGGCGGATGCGGCCGGGGTGAATATCGGGTGGCTGGCCAAGGGCGAGGGGCAGGAGCCGCATTTTCCGCCCAGCAGCACCAACGCGCACCTGGTTGGGGGACGGCATCACGGGCTGAATCCGCGGCAGTTCGTGATTTTGCCGAAGCGGGCCGAAGCCGCGGCGGCGGGTGCCGCAACGCCGGCGCCGCCCACCCAGCAGAGCGAGTTCATCGCGTTCGGCCACGACTGGATTCGCAGCACGCTGGGGGTGAATCCGGACGATTTGGTGCTGGAAAGTGCGGTCGGCGAATCGATGCACCCCACAATTCACGACAACGACCTTCTGCTGATCGATTCGACCGTCACGAAGCTGCGCGAGTTCGGCGTCTACGTGCTGGAGTTCCAGGGCGAGCGGCTGGTCAAGCGGGTGCAGCGCAAGCTGGACGGCGGCCTGGTCCTGATCAGCGACAACGCGATTTATGAACCGGAGCGCATCCCGGCGGAGCGGGCCGGCGACGTGAAGGTGATCGGCCGGGTGGTGTGGTCCGGCGGCCGGCTTTGAAGCGGCGGCGGGGCGTCGCCGCCCGATGTCACGCGATCGGCATTCGCAGCGGTACGAAACTAATGGTATGCGGAAGCCAACTCTTTTGGCGTCGCGGGCGGTCGGCATGTGTCGACAGGTAACGCGGCGCGGGACAGATGACACGCCAATGGCACGAACACCGCGCATTCTCGTCGTCGAGGACCAGGCCCTGGTGGCCGGAATTATTTCGGACGCGCTGAGCGACACCTATGAAGTGATCTGTGCACAGACGGTTCCTGATGCGGTGGAGCATCTGCTGGGCAGCGATATCGACCTGGTCCTGCTCGACTGCGTGCTGCCGGGTGGCACCATGTGGCAGGTGGTGCTGGAATCGGATCGTCTCGGCGTCCCTGTTGTGCTGATGACCGGCGATCCCAGTCAGATGAAGGAAGTGGCTGGCGGGCCGCGGCCGCACATCCTGAAACCATTTTCCATCGCCGAGCTGATCGACGTGATCGATGCCAATGTGGGCGTCAGCGTGCCGGCAGCGCCGGGCGCTCGGGCTTAGCGCCGCATCCGGAAACTCGCGGCTGGGATTTCGCCAGTAGGGGATTTCGCCAGTAGGGGGTTTCGCCGCGGATTGGGGTTCGCTATCCCGCCATGGGAGGGCAGCAACCATGGGCACACGGGACGGCGCGATCGGGCGGGCGCTGAGCTGGTTTGACAGCGGGGCGTTCCGCGACCGACTTGCCGCGCTGGTGGCGATTCGCAGCACGTCGCAGGATCCGGGCCATGAAGCGGAGCTTGGCCGCTATCTGGAACAGGCTATCCGGCCGTGGGTGGAGCGGATGGGCTTCACGGTCGCCCTGCACGCCAATCCGCGTGCTGGTTGCGGACCGATCCTGGTGGCGGAGCGGATCGAGGGGCAGCGTGTTCCGACGATACTGAGCTACGGTCACGGCGACACCGTGCGCGGGTTGGAGGCCCAGTGGCGGCGCGGCCTGGACCCGTGGCGTCTGACCGAGGAGGGCGACCGCTGGTACGGGCGCGGCACCGCGGACAACAAAGGCCAGCACGCGCTGAACCTGAGCGCGCTGGAAGCGGTGCTGGCGGAGCGTGATGGCCGGCTGGGCTTCAACCTTCGCCTGCTGCTGGAGACCGGCGAGGAGCGCGGCTCCCCCGGCCTGGGTGAATTCGTTGCCAACCATAAGGATGCGCTCGCGGCCGACGTGCTGATCGGCAGCGACGGGCCGCGGGTGTCGCCGGAGGTTCCGACGATTGCGACGGGGACCCGGGGGACGTTCCATTTCGACCTGGTGGTGGAGCTGCGGCCGGGCGGTGTGCATTCCGGGCACTGGGGCGGTCTTGCGGCCGATCCGGCGGTGCTGCTGGCGCATGCGATCGGCAGCATCATCGACCGGCACGGCCGCATCCTGGTGCGTGAGTGGCTGCCGCCGGGGGGACTTTCGCCGGCGGTGCGGCAGGTGCTGGAAGGGTGCCCGGTGGGTGGGGGCGGGGAGGCGGCCGCGATCGATCCGGGTTGGGGTGAGCCTGGGCTGAGCTCGGCCGAGAAGATCTATGGCTGGGCGAGCTTCATCGTGCTGGCAATGATCTCCGGCCGGCCGGAAAACCCGGTCAACGCGGTTGCGCCGAGTGCGCGGGCGCATTGCCAGATCCGCTATACCGTGGACAGCGATCCGGCGGGGTTTGCCGACGCGCTGCGGCGGCATCTGGATGCGGCCGGATTCCCCGAGGTGCGGATCGAGGCCGGGGGCGTTCGCATGCCGGCCAGCCGGACCGATCCGGCGCATCCCTGGGTGCGCCTGGTGGCGGCGAGCATGGAGGCGACGCTGGGGCGGCGGGTGCAGGTTATTCCGAACTCCTCGGGCGGTCTGCCGGGGGACGTGTTCGTCGATCATCTGGGGACGCCGCTGGTGTGGATCCCGCACAGCTATAATGGTTGCAAACAGCACGGGCCGGACGAGCACCTGCTGATCGCGCCCGCCAGGGAGGGGATGGCGGCGATGGCCGGACTGTTCTGGGATTTGGGGCTGCCGCGAGAAGGCAAGAAAGTCTGAACGCAGAGGCGCAGAGTTTCAACGGGCAACCACGCATCTGAAGGCGCCCCTCGCTGTCGATCCGATGATCGAGCGAATCGGACGCGCCCGTGTCGGAGCAAGGGGCTGTGCAGCAGCGTGCAAGGAGGTCGTGCGTCGCCGGACGCGGGTGTAGGATTGGCGTTGACGCGTTTAGAGGATTTTTGAAGCCGGCTTATCCTGATTTACCCAGGGACTTCTATGATCTGGGAAGCCGGTCGAGGTATTGCTGCACGAAATCGCAACCGACTTCAGCCACATAGGCATCGATGAGACGCTGGGTGACAGGGCCGGCACCACTCCAGGTCCCGTTGCCGACCGGCTGGCCATTGAAGTGGCTTACCGGCAGGATGCAGAGACTCGTCGCGGTCAGAAAAATCTCATCAGCATTGGCGGCATCATAGAGGTCGATATCCGCCTCCTCGCAGTGGATGCCGAGTTTCTCTGCCAGGTCGATCGTCATTTGCCTGCTGACACCGGGCAGAACGTAGCGCGCCTTGGGCGTTCGCAACGCGCCATCCTGGACGATGAAGATATTGCTTCCTTGTCCTTCGGCCAGATTGCCATTCTCGTCGAGCAGCAGCGGCCAGGCATCGGGATGCGCCGCTTTGACCGGCTGGCCGGCGACAATCATGTTGAGATAGTTGTTCATCTTCGCCCGGGGACTCAGCATGCTGGGCGCTGTCCGGCGAACCGTGGTGGTGATGACCTCCGCGCCGTCCCGATACATCGTGGCACGCGATGCAAGCGGCAGCGGGGTGACGTCGATAACCAGGTTTGGACCCGTATGCTCCCAGCCTTCATCACCAACTGCATCGACGCCACGACTGATGCGCTGGCCCAGCCACCAGTCACCGTGTGGCGCACGCAGATGCTCATTGCGCTCCACGACTTCTTCGCTCGCTGCGACCATCTCTTTAGGAGAGATGCCGGGGTCGATCCGCACATAGCGCAGCGAGCGATAGAATCGCTCCACGTGCTCCACCAGACGGAAGGGAGTTCCATTGAAGGTGCGCGTCATGTCGAAGGCGCCGTCACCCGATTTCCAGCTCCGATCGCGATAGGGAATGAGTATTTCCCCCTCCGGCATGATCGCTCCGTTGAACCAGGCAACCCGGGTGTTCGCCAGCATCATGACCTCTTTCTATCGACTCTCGGCAGAAGGTTAGGGCCGTGCATGGCATAAGAAAAGCGGCCTTCTCCACAGGGAAGAAGTGTGGATGCTCAATGGTCGTGTGCTCGATCCTCAGTCGGTCGAACAGCGCGAACAGGTGGCGAGGGTCGCTGACTGGAATCGGCCCCTGGTGACGGAAATGCCGGGTAACCGATGATGCCCGTGCCACGCGGTCGGCATGGTTGTCGCATCTGGGCCTGGAGCTATGCCGCCTGGATGATGAATGCCAGGTCGGTGTCGCCTGTCGCCTGACCGCAGGCGGTGATCATCGCGTGCGCCTGGCCGCGATGATGGGTCTGGTGATTGAAGAAATGCATCACCAGGAAGGTGCGCGGACGGCGCATTTCCCGCTGGGCGGCGCCGCTGAACCAGACCAGGTCGTGGGCCAGCCAGTCTTCGGTGATGCGGGCGGCCCAGGCCTCGATTGCCGCGTCGGCCCTGGTGCGCTCGGCGGCCAGCGTGTCGAACTGGTCGATCATGTCGGCGCTCTGCTGGATCGGGACGGCGGGTTTGGGCCAGTCATCGAATCGGCACATCCAGATCTGGTCGCCCCAGAGCAGATGGACCAGCGTGCCGTGGAGCGATTTCCAGAAGGCGCCGCGGTCGCGCCGCCGCTCGGTGTCGGGGATCTGCTCGGCCGCGGCGTAGAGCCGGCGGTTCATTTCTGAATTGTAGCGCGCCATGGTGCGCGCATAGGCCGGGGTTATCATTGGTGCTTTCCGTTCGATGGGGTTGATTCGCGGCGGAACATAGCCGATTTTCCGGCCGGTGGCCGGGCTTGGGCCGCAGACGGCCGTCGCTCCGCTGGATCACTCCCGTCGGGCGGCGGGCCGGACGATTGAAGCGACGGGAGAACGCATAGCATGGCTTCGACCACGACTGCCGACATGGATGATTTTGCCAGCCCGCACGGCTCCCCGCCGGGGGAGACGCGACGTGATTTCCTGAGCCTGGTGACCGGCGCGTTTGCCGGCATCGGCGTGATTGCGGTGGCGTGGACGCTGGTCGATTCGATGAATCCGGCGGGTGACGTGATCGCCGCCGGAGCGCCGATGGACATTGACATCAGCAAGATCGAGGCGGGACAGCAAATCGTCATTCGCTGGCGCGGCGACCCGATCCTGATCGTGAACCGCACGCCGGCGGCGCTGAAGACGCTGCAGGAACCCAACCAGATCGCGCTGCTGTCGGATCCGAATTCCACGGTGAACCAGCAGCCCGCTTACGCGGAGAACTGGCACCGGTCGGTGAAGCCGGAATATGCGGTGCTGGTGGGGATCTGCACGCATCTGGGCTGCCTGCCGCTTTACATGCCAGAGCCGAACGCGACCGACCCGGTGCCGAACTGGCAGGGCGGGTATTTCTGTCCGTGCCACGGGTCGAAGTATGACCTCGCCGGGCGGGTCTATAGGAATGTTCCGGCGCCGTATAATCTGCCGGTGCCGCCGTATCACTTCCCCGACGCCAAGACACTGCGCATCGGCGAGAATCCGACCGGGGTGGTGTTCGAGCTGAGCGAAGTGGTGCAGATGTAGTTGCGGGCCGGTCAGGCCAGCCGGAGGACGACTACCCCAGCCAGGATCAGGGCGGCAGAGGCGATCCGGATGGCGCCCGGACGCTCACCGAGTACCAGCATGGAGAGCGCGATGCCGAACAGGATCGAGGTCTCGCGCAGGGCGGCGACGGGGCCGATCGGCGCGCGGGACATTGCCCAGAGCGCGACTCCGTAGGCGCCCAGCGAGCACAGGCCGCCGCCGAGGGCGGCCGGCCAGCGTGATTTCAGCGAGCGGATGACGCGCAGGCCGCGTTGGCGCAGCAGGAGCGGGACGAACAGTGCCGCGTTCGCGATGAACACGCCGGCGGTGTAGGCGAATGGGGCGCCTGAGTGTCGGGCTCCGGTGGCGTCGATCAGCGTGTATGCGACGATGACGAGGCAATTGAGCAGGGCGAGGCCGATCACGCGGGCATGGGCCCGCCCGGCGCGCGCTGCCGCGAGGCCGAGAACGCCGGCTGAGATGAGTCCGATTCCCGCCAGCGACCCGGGCGCCAGTCGTTCGTTCAGGAATATCGCGCTGGCGGCGGTGACCAGAAGCGGTGGCACGCCGCGCATCAGCGGATAGGCAAGGCTGAGGTCCCCTGCCTGGTAGGCGGCGGCCAGCAGGCCGAAATAGGCGAGATGCACCACGCCCGAGGCCGCCATGAAGGGCAGGCTTTGCATTGCCGGCCAGGGCAGCACCGCCAGCATCAGGCATGCCAGCAGGGCGCCGCCGATGAGCATCGTCGCGATCTCGTCGTGCTTGTCGCGCGCTGCCTTGGCGATGACATTCCAGCTTGCATGCAGGAATGCGCCACCGAGCACGGCGAGCATGAGCGTGGTGGGCAAGTGCCGAGGGCTTCCGGGTGGTTGCGCGCGGGACGATGTCACGAAGCGGGTGGTTCGGAAATCGAACTGCTGTCGGGGTGATCCGGATGAGCCGATAGCAAGGGCAGACGTAGTGATGCGGTGACACGTCTGGTAACCGATGCCGGAAGATTGGCGTGTTTGCCGGGATATCGAAGGCGTGGATGGCCGGGACAAGCCCGGCCATGACGGGGTAGCAACGTTCTTGAATGGCTTTTCGCTGTCCCCGGCAGCGGTGTAGCGTCGGGTGCGACGAAGAAGGACGCAACGGATGGATGCGCGCGCGGGCGAGTCCCGGAACTCTGGACTGCCTGAAGGGGTGACGGATTTTGTGGCGCAGGCGCGCGGCCTGATCCCGTTGCTGGAGGCGGCAGGGCCGCGTATCGACGCGGGCCGCGAACTGCCGGCGGACGTGCTGGATGCGATGCACGAGCGCAGGATGTTCCGGCTGCTGGTGCCGCGCGCGATCGGCGGGGCGGAGCTGGATCCGGCCACGTATGTGCAGGTGGTCGAGGCGATCGCGATGGGCGATGCCAGCACGGCCTGGTGCATGAACCAGGGCTCCGGCTGCTCCATGGTGGCGGGGTCGCTGCGGCCGGATGTCGCGCGCAACGTGTTCGGCGGGGAGCGCGATGTGCTGGCCTGGGGGCAGGCGCGGGGGCATGCGCGCGCGGTGAAGGAGCCGGGCGGATGGCGGGTGTCCGGGACGTGGCTGTTCGCGTCCGGCAGCCGGCATGCGAGCTGGATGGGCGCGCATTGCCCGAGCTTCGAGGCGGACGGAACGCAGCACATGAACGAGGATGGCAGCGCGGTTGAGCGCACGCTGCTGTTTCCTCGGGCTGCCGCGACGTTCGACGATGTGTGGCAGGTGATCGGGCTGCGCGGGACCGGAAGCGACACGTATTCGGTGGAGGGGCTGTTTGTCGCGGACGCGTATTCGCTGGTGCGCGACCGCGAGGAGGACCGGGTGGAACCGGGGCTGCTGTACCGGTTCAGCACGACGCATATCTATGCGTCGGGGTTCGGTGCGGTGGGGCTGGGGGTGGCGCGCGGCATGCTGGATGCGTTCGTGGTGATGGCGAGCGCGAAGACGCCGCACCTGTCGCGGGCGATGCGTGACAACGCGGTGGTGCAGTTCCTGGTCGGCCGGTGCGACGCTCGGCTGAAGGCGGCGCGCGCGTTGCTGGTGCAGGTGCTGCGCGAGGCGTGGGAAGCGGTGAGCACGCGGGGACGGATGACGCTGGATGAGCGGCTGGCGATCCGGCAGGCCGCCACGTTCGCGATCATGGAAGCGCGGGAGGTGGTGAACGCGGTGTGGCACGAGGCGGGGGCGACGGCGATCTTCGACAGCGGCGCGTTCGAGCGGCGGTTCCGCGACATGAACACGGTGTCGCAGCAGGCGCAGGGGCGGGCGAGCCACCTGGAGATGGTTGGACACGCACTGCTGGGAGGGAAGGCGAGTCTGCGCTGGATTTAGGATTGGGGGATGGGCGGTCGGGGTCCGATGGTGGGCCGAGGGTGCTCTGTTGCAACAGGCGACGGATCGTGTGCGGTTTCAAAACAGGATGAGACAGTGGGGGTTGATCCGACTGCCTGATATGGGGGCAGATCGTTCGTTGGTCGGGGGTCTCGGGGTGTGGATGCTCGATGGTGGAGAGGAGGGGGTTTCACCGGCGATGGCGCGCGCACCGGAGCTGTCGAATCGTGTGGGGTTTGCCGGCCGTGCAGGAGAGATAGAACGATGCGGCGCGGGCGGATGGTCTACGCCGCGGTCGCGGTTGGATGGGGCTGGCGTTGGATTCCCGCTTTCGCGGGAATGACGGGGGGGCGGGAGGCAGGCGCGGGAAGCTGCGGCGCATCGTTTCTTCTGAACCGAAGCCGCAACGCGGCTCGATCCGCTTGACCGGCAGGCGGCGATGCTTCT
>DATDIC010000522.1:0-4455 GCA_036521275.1 Acetobacteraceae bacterium | reverse complement strand
GCCCATCTCGTTGCTCACGTCCTCGATACCGCCCCCGGTGACCTTCTTCGTCTTGCCGAGCGGCCCGCCCATGGTCTTGCCGAGCGGCCCGCCCATGGTGGACACCGCCGCGTGGTGCTTCTCGACCCAGGCTTTCCAGGCAGCCATGCCCTCCCGTTCCTTGGCGCGCCGTTCGGCCTCGGGAAGCGCCATCCACGCCTTCATGCGCGGGCTGGTTTTGCTGCCGAGAAACACGGCGAGGTAGGTATCGTTGGTGGCCATGCGGTTTCCTTTCCTCTACGGATTGCAGGCAGAAACAAGCATTCGAAATGGCGGCGCCGGCGATCGCCGCTCTGGTTCTTCTAACCCGTCGCCGGTACCGTATGGTGCTCGTGCCGGATGCGCCAGGCGCCGTCGATCTTGCACAGGCCGACGGTCAGCCGAAACGCGAAGCCGCCCGGCACGGGAGCGCCACTGACAATGGCCGAACCCAACGCATGATGGCAACCGCAAAGGCGACGGTGTCGCCGACGCACGTCTCCCCAAACTTCGATCAATGCCGTGAAATCCCAGCCAACCCACCACCACCCCCCAGATTGACATTCCGCCGCCGCATACCGTCTCCTCCCCCCCGCTTGTCCACACGCGATCCAGGAGGAACCCGCATGACCGACGCGCCGCCGATCGCGGAAGCGCCTCCACTCGACGCACCCGCCATCGCCGAGCTGGCCGAGCAGCTCTCCCAACTGCTGCGCCTCCGCACGCTCCCCATCGGCATGAAGCTGTTCGAGGACCTGGACGAAATGGCGAAGGTCCCCGGACTCCGTCGCCCGCCCAAAGGCAAGACCTTCTCCACCTGCCAGCTTGTGACGCAGGCCCGCATGGCCGGCTTCACGCTTGGCATCACCACCGAAAACATCCCCAGCTTCTCAAGCTGCTCCAGCGTCATCGGCCTCGACGCGCCCGGCGAGATATTCACCTCCGGCCGCAAGATGGAAGGCGTGTGGTTCGAGAACCGAGAGGCCGCGGCCGCCCACCAGGCGCAAATGCCGCGCGTCCCGCCCGGGCGCTACCACGGCATGGTGGCGTCACCGTTGCGCAGCGCCCGGCTCGATCCCCCGGATATCTGCCTGTTCTATGCCAACCCGGCGCAGATGATCCTGTTCATCAACGGGCTGCAATGGCGCAGTTACCGTCGCTACGATTTCAGCATCACCGGCGAGAGCGCCTGCGCCGATAGCTGGGGCCATGCGCTGAAAACGCGGGAGGTCAGCCTGTCCATCCCGTGCTACGCCGAACGCCGCTACGGCGCGGTGGCCGACGACGAGCTGCTGATGGCCTGCCCACCGGACGATTTGCGGCGCGGCGTGGTCGGACTGCAGGGTCTCTCCAAGGCCGGGCTGCGCTATCCCATCATGCCGTTCGGCCCACAGGCCGAGCCGGCAGAAGGAATGGCAAAGAGCTACGCCGGCAAAAGCTGACCGGCAGACGAGAGGACGGAACATGGATATCCAGGTGTCGCCACTTGCGGTGCAGCTTCCAGAATTGCCGCCGCTTGCCGGCGTGCGGCTCGGTGCGGCGGAAGCCGGCATACGCTACCGCAACCGCACCGACCTGGTGATGATGGAGTTCGCGGCCGGCACCACCGTCGCCGGCGTGTTCACCAACAACCAGTGCCCCGGCGCCCCCATCGACTGGTGCCGCGCGGCCCTGAAAGGCGGCCGCGCGCGATCGGTCGTGGTGAATGCCGGAAATGCCAACGTCTTCACCGGCCGTGCCGGACGGGAGACATGCGCGGCCACCGCCACGGCCGCCGGCGGACTGGTCGGCTGCCCGGCCAAGCAGGTGTTCATCGCCTCCACCGGCGTGATCGGCGAGGTGCTGCCGCACGAAAAGCTGGTGGCCGCCTTGCCGGCGCTGCATGCCGGCTTGCATGACGATGGCTGGGCCGACGCAGCGCGCGGCATCATGACGACCGACACCTTCCCGAAGGGAGCGACGCGCCTGGCGCGCATCGGCGACGAGCAAGTGCGGATCAACGGCATCGCCAAGGGCAGCGGCATGATCGCGCCTGACATGGCTACCATGCTGTGCTTCGTCGCCACCGACGCCAAAATCCCCGCGCCTGCCCTGGATGCGCTGCTGCGCAAAGGGGTGGAGCGCAGCTTCAATTGCACCACGGTGGATTCCGATACCTCCACCTCCGACACCGTCCTGCTGTTCGCCACCGGTGAAGCGAAACACCCGCGCGTTCCAGCCGAAGGCGGGCGGGCGCTGACGGACTTCGCCGAAAAACTCAATGATCTGCTGCTCGATCTCGCATTGCAGGTGGTGCGCGACGGCGAGGGCGCACAGAAGCTGATCCGCATCGATGTCACCGGCGCCACCACCTCCCGCTCGGCAAAGCGCGTGGCGATGGCAGTGGCCAATTCGCCGCTGGTGAAAACCGCCATCGCCGGCGAGGACGCAAACTGGGGCCGCATTGTCATGGCCGTCGGCAAGGCCGGCGAGCCGGCGGACCGCGACCGGCTATCGGTCGGTGTCGGCGGCGTCTGGATGGCGCGCGATGGTGCCGTCGTGCCCGACTACGACGAAACCCCGGTCGTCCAGCATATGCGTGGGCGCGAGGTCGAGATCGCCATCGACCTCGGGCTGGGGCGCGGCAAGGCCACCGCGTGGACCTGCGATCTCACGCACGGCTACATCGATATCAACGGCTCGTATCGCTCGTAACCGCCAGCGCGACGCAGCCCCCGTGCCGCGCCCGGCCCTTGACACGCCGCGGCGCTCGGTCTGGCATCCGCCGCCGGCCACCGGAGGCAGAGAGTGCCGCAGCTTTCGCTGCATACCCCGTTCGGCGATATCAGCGTCTCCGAAGACGCGGGTGCAATCGTCTCGATCGATTGGGGCTGGGGCAGCGACCAGCAGGAAACGGCGTTGCTGCGCCAGGCGCGCATGCAGCTTCTGGCCTATTTCGACCGCGAGCTGACCGAATTCGAACTGCCGCTGGCGCCATCCGGCACCGGCTTTCAGTGTCGCGTCTGGCAGGCGTTGCGGCACATCCCCTATGGCGAAACCCGCAGCTACGGCGGGCTGGCTGGCGAGCTCGGCAGTGCTCCGCGTGCTATTGGCCAGGCCAACGCGGCCAACCCGATCCCGATCATCATCCCGTGTCATCGCGTAGTGGCCAGCAGCGGGATCGGTGGCTACTCGGGCGGCGACGGACTGGCGACCAAGCGCGCCCTGCTGGCACTGGAGACGCCGACGACGACGCTGCTGTAACAGGCACAATATCTGGAGAAGCGCATGACCAAGGCCATCCGCATCCACGCCTATGGCGGCCCCGATGTGATGAAGTGGGAGGACGTCCCTGCCCCCGAACCCGGCCCGGGCGAGGCGCTGGTAAAGCAGGACGCGGTCGGCCTGAACTATATCGACGTGTATTTCCGCACCGGGCTGTACAAGGCTCCCAGCCTGCCGGTCACGATCGGCATGGAAGGCGCTGGTGCGGTCACTGCTGTCGGCCCGGGTGTGACCGATGTCGCGGTAGGCGATCGGGTGGCCTATGCCGGGGCCCTCGGCGCCTATGCCACCACCCGCGTCATCGCCGCCGACCGGCTGGTGAAACTGCCCGCGGCCATCGATGCCAAGACCGGCGCCGCCATGATGCTGCAAGGCATGACCGCGCAATACCTGATCCGCCGCACCTACCAGGTGAAGGCCGGCGATACCATCGTGGTGCACGCCGCCGCCGGCGGAGTGGGTCTGATCCTGTGCCAATGGGCCAGGCATCTCGGCGCGACGGTGATCGGCGTTGTCTCCAGCGACGAAAAGGCCGCTTTGGCGGGCGAGCACGGCGCCAACCACACTGTGGTCGGCTACGAAAAGCTGGTGGCGGAGGTAAAACGCATCACCGGCGGGTCCGGCGTGCCAGTGGTGTACGACAGCGTCGGCAAGGAAACCTTCAACGCCAGCCTGGACTCCTTGGCTCCGCGCGGCCTGATGGTGAGCTACGGCAATGCGTCCGGCCCGGTGCCGCCGGTGGACATCAGCATCCTGGCAGCGAAAGGCAGCCTGTATCTGACCCGGCCGAGCCTCGCCACCTACACGTCGAAGCGCGCCGACCTCGTGGCCACGGCCAACGATCTGTTCGACGTCGTGCAGAAGGGCGCGGTGAAGATCGCGGTGAACCAGACCTTCCCGTTGCAGAACGCGGCCGAGGCACACACCGCGCTGGAAGCCCGCAAAACCACCGGCAGCACGGTGCTGTTGCCGTAGGCTGAGCCCCCCGCCCTGATCTGGTCGGGTTCGACATGACCCGACCAGGATGGACTTGTGACAGGTACCCACGAACTACCCACGTCGCCCTTCCCACCACCCCCGTTACTCCCGCACCCCTCCTGTCATTCCCGCACCCCTCCCGTCATTCCCGCGAAAAGCGGGAATCCATCTCCCACCCACCAACCCCATCCCCAT
>DATDIC010000521.1:0-10579 GCA_036521275.1 Acetobacteraceae bacterium | reverse complement strand
GCCCATCTGGCTGGTGCCCATCTGGCTGGTGCCCGCCTGATCGGTGCCCGTTTGCGTGCCGCTCCAGCCACTCTGCTGGGCTAGCGCCGGTCCTGCCGCCAAGGCGGTGACGGCGAGCGCAATCGCGAAGTCGCGTACTTGCATGACTGATCCTCTCCTGCGTTCGGAATCCCGACGGCCCGACTGGGTCGGGCAGACAAGACTCGAACCTCTCCGACGGAGCCGGGTTTCGCCCGCGTGGCCCCTCGGCTTCACAAGGCGCGGAGTGATCAAAGCCGTGCGCTGCTCATTAGATAATTGACGCCAAGGTCGCGTGTGATGCGCCAGCCGCCCCGCAGCGGGTCGGGTGCAAGTCCGGCTATATCCGTCACGCGCAGCCCGGCATTTCGCGCATAGCCGGCGAGTTCGACCGGCGGGACGAATTTCCTCCATTCATGGGTGCCGGCGGGGAGCCATCGCAACACATATTCGGCGGCGAGCTTGGCGGCGACGAAAGATCGCGCGGTGCGATTCAGGGTGGACAGGAACAGCAGCCCGCCCGGTTCCAGCAGGGATGCGAGGGTCCGAACGAATTCCGCCGGGTCGGGTACGTGCTCGATCACCTCCAACGCGGTGATTGCCGGGAAACGCCGACCCTCGGCCAGCAGGGTCTCGGCGGCGGCGACACGGTACTCCACGTCAACTCTGTGCTGTGCCGCGTGGGCGCGGGCGGCTTCGATGGTTGCGGGAGCGGCATCGATGCCGAGGACGGCGAAGCCCCGCCGTGCCAGCGCCTCGGCCGCGATCCCGGCCCCGCAGCCCACATCCAGCCAGTTCAGGCCTTGCCGGTCGGGGAATCTCCGTGCGGCCCGATCGCAGATCCAGGCGAGGCGCGCCGGGTTCATCGCATGCAGCGCCCGCATCGGCCCGCGCGGGTCCCACCACTCCGCCGCCAGCGCGTCGAACCGCGCCAACTCGGCATCGGAGACAGTCGTTTGCGGCATGTTGCCCCCTTCTACCCGCGCCGGTATGTCTGCCCGCGCCATAGAAACCGCTTCCTCATCCGAACCCTGCATCATGCGCCTCGTCATGAAATTCGGCGGCACGTCCGTGGCCGATCTCGATCGGATCCGCAACGTTGCCACGCGCGTCAAGGCTGAGCGCGAGGCAGGTAATGAGGTCGCCGTTGTCGTCTCTGCAATGGCGGGTGTCACGAATCAGCTCGTCGCGTGGTGCCAGGCGCTCTCATCCCTGCACGACGCCCGCGAATACGACGCCGTGGTCGCCACCGGTGAGCAGGTGACCACCGGGCTGCTGGCCATCGCCTTGCAGGAGCTGGGGATTGAAGCACGTTCGTGGCAGGGCTGGCAGATACCCTTCAGGACCGATAACGCGCACGGCAAGGCGCGCATCGCCGCGATCGAGGGCGCCGATCTGGTGCGCCGCATGCAGTCGGGCCAGGTGCCGGTGGTCGCCGGGTTTCAGGGGATCAGCCCGAACCATCGCATCACCACGCTTGGCCGCGGCGGATCAGATACCTCCGCGGTGGCGCTGGCTGCCGCGTTGAAGGCCGATCGCTGCGACATCTACACCGACGTGGACGGGGTTTACACCACCGACCCGCGGATCGTGCCGAGGGCCCGCAAATTGGCCCGGATCAGCTATGAAGAAATGCTGGAACTGGCGTCGGTCGGGGCCAAAGTGCTGCAGACCCGCAGCGTAGAGCTGGCAATGAACGAGCAGGTGCGGGTGCAGGTCCGGTCGAGCTTCCAGGACCTGCCCGGCACGCTGGTGGTGGACGAGGACGAGATCGTGGAGAAGCAGAACGTTTCCGGCATCGCCTATTCGCGCGACGAGGCGAAGATCACGGTTCGCCGCGTGCCCGACCGGCCCGGCATCGCCGCCGCGATCTTCGGCGCGCTGTCGGAGCAGAACGTGAACGTGGACATGATCGTGCAGAACGTGTCCGCCGACGGCACCACCGACATGACCTTTACGGTGGGGAAGGCCGACCTGCCGCGTGCGCTGGCGGCGCTGGACGCCACCCGCCCGCAGGTCAGTTATGCCGAACTGCTCACCGACCCTGAAGTGGCGAAGATCAGCGTTGTCGGGGTGGGCATGCGCAGCCATGCAGGCGTCGCCAACACGATGTTCCGCGCCCTGGCCGACAAGGCGATCAATATCCAGGTCATCTCCACCAGCGAGATCAAGGTCAGCGTTCTGATCGCCGCCGAATACACCGAACTTGCCATTCGCGCACTTCACACCGCTTATGGGCTCGATGTCGCCTGATCTCGTTCCACTTGAACACGATTCATCTCTCCCGGTCCCGGAAGAGCGCCTGCCCCCGCGCAAGGAGGGCGGTGCGCGGGGCGCACCGGGTGGGGATTCGGCCCGCGCCGAACTGAACCGTCTATGGTCACGCGGCACCGATTTCCTGGGCTGCCGCTATGCCATCATGGGCGGGGCCATGAGCTGGGTGAGCGAGCGCCACCTGGTTGCTGCCATCTCCAACGCCGGCGGCTTCGGCGTGATCGCCTGCGGCTCCATGCAGCCCGACGCGCTGGCGGCGGAAATCGCGGGTACTCAGGCGCTGACCACCCGACCGTTCGGCGTCAACCTGATCACCATGCACCCGGCGCTGGACGAGCTGATCCGCGTCTGCCTGGAGGCCCGGGTGGGCCATATCGTGCTGGCGGGCGGCATTCCGCCCGGTGGCGCGGTGCGTGCGGTGAAGGATGGGGGTGCCAAGCTGATCGCGTTCACCCCCGCCCTGGTGCTGGCGCGGCGGCTGGTCCGCTCCGGCGTCGATGCGCTGGTGATCGAGGGTTCCGAGGCCGGGGGTCATATCGGTCCGGTTTCGCTTGGCGTGCTCGCCCAGGAGATCCTGCCGCATATCCGGGAGGTTCCGGTGTTTGTCGCGGGTGGACTGGGGCGTGGCGAGGCTATCCTGTCGTATCTGGAGATGGGTGCGTCCGGCGCCCAGCTCGGCACCCGCTTCGCCGCGGCGGCGGAATCCATTGCCCATCCGCACTTCAAGCAACTCTTTATCCGAGCCAATGCGCGCGATGCCTTGCCCTCGATCCAGCTCGATGAACGCTTTCCGGTCATTCCGGTACGCGGGCTGGTCAACGAGGGCACGAAGCAATTTCTTGCCCACCAAGCGGACGTGATCCGCCGCTTCCAGGGCGGCCAGCTCACGCGAGAGGCCGCCCAGCTCGACATCGAGCATTTCTGGGCGGGCGCGCTGCGTCGCGCGGTGATCGACGGCGACGTAAAGACCGGCTCGGTGATGGCCGGGCAATCGGTCGGCATGGTGACCTCCGAACAGCCGACGGCGGCGATCATCGCCGAGCTTGTCGAACAGGCCGTCGCCGCGCTGATGGCGCGGCGCCGGGCCGCAGACTCTTGTGTCCCCGGCTGACGTCGGGCTGAGCCCGCCGCGGCGGCTCCTGGCGCGTGTCCGGGGGCTGCTGGAACGCGGCTCGCCATCGCTGTCGGAGCTGGTTGACCTCGTGGTCGCCGAAATGGCTGCCGACGTCTCCTCGATCTACATCAAGCGTCCCGGCGACATCCTGGAACTGATCGCGACGCACGGGCTCAACCCGGCGGCGATCGGGCAAACCAGGCTGCGCGTCGGGGAGGGCATCGTCGGGCTGTGCGCCGCCAGCGCGCGCGTGATGAACCTGGCCGATGCCCAGAACCATCCCCGTTTTGCCTATCGTCCCGAGACCGGCGAGGAGCCGTTCGCATCGTTCCTGGCGATCCCGGTCCGCCGCGCCGGCCACACTGTCGGCGTCGTCACCGTGCAGGACCGGACGCCCCGCCTGTACACCTCCGACGAGGTCGAGGAACTCGAGACTTTCGCCATGCTGCTGGCCGAACCACTGACCACGGCTGGTGCGGCGGCGGAGTCGGAGGAAGGAGTTCTCGGTACTGTGCCGAGGACTTTCTCCGGGGCTCCGCTCGTCGGCGGTATCGCGATGGGACCGGTGGTGCTGCACGGTGCCCGGCTGGCGGCCGGGCGCCTGCTGACCGACAATCCTGCCGCCGAACTGGACAGACTTCATGCCGCGGCCGAGCGGATGCAGCGCGGGCTGGATGAGCTGGTCGATGGCGAGTTGCTCGATGGTACTGCCGACGGGGTTGCGTCTCGTGAGGTGATCGAGGCTTACCGGTTGGTCGCGGCCGACGCGGGCTGGCTGCGCAAGGTGGAAGGGGTCGTGCGCGGCGGCCTGACCGCGGAGGCGGCGGTGCAACGTGTCTCCGGGGAGTTGCACGATCGCATGCGACGGATCTCCGATCCGTATTTGCGCGAACGGCTTGCCGATATCGAGGATATGGCAGGCCGTCTGCTGGCGGAACTCGCCGGCTCGAGCGAACAGGCGCCCGTGCCGCTGGGCGCGATCCTGCTCGCACGGCGGCTTGGACCTGCTGAGCTGCTGGGCTGGCACGACAGGGGTATCGCCGGCCTGGTGATAGAGGAGGCGACACCGGCAGGTCACGCCGCCATCCTCGCCCGCGCACTCGGGTTGCCGGCGCTCGGCGGAACACGCGGTGTGGTCGCCGCGGCAGCACCCGGCGATGATGCGGTGCTGGATGCCGACGAGGGCACGCTGTATTTGCGGCCGGAGGCCGATCTGGCGCAGACCTACGCCCGGGCGCAGGAGGCTCGTTCTGCCCAGCAGGCGGGATTGCAGCATCTTCGTCATCGTCCGTCCGTTACAGGTGACGGGACGCGCGTGTGCCTGATGCTCAACGCCGGGCTGCCGCTGGAACTGGACGAGCTGGAGCGAACCGGGGCGGAAGGCATCGGGCTGTTCCGTACGGAAATCTCCATGCTGGCGCGCGGCACTGTCATGGATCTTGCCGATCAGACCGCGTTGTATACGCGGGTTCTGGACACGGCCGCCGAGCGGCCGGTGCAGTTCCGGACCTTGGACCTTGGCAGCGACAAGTTGTTGCCGGGGTCGGACCTGCCGGAGGAAGCCAATCCGGCCATGGGGTGGCGCAGCCTGCGGGTCGGCCTGGAGCGGCCCGCCATCATGCGCCGGCAGCTTCGCGCCCTGTTGCTGGGGGCCGCCGGCCGCCCGCTGTCTGTGATGTTCCCGATGGTCGCAACGGTGGCCGAGTTTCGCGCTGCCCGCGCGCTTCTGCTGGCCGAAGCGAGGCGCGTCCGTCCCACCCCCGAGCGGCTGACGATTGGCACCATGCTCGAGGTTCCGGCGTTGTTATGGCAATTGCCGGAGCTGCTCGCGGAGGCGGATTTCGTGTCGGTAGGGTCGAATGATCTGCTGCAGTTTCTGTTTGCCGCGGATCGCGGCGCTCCTGATCTGGCCGGGCGCTACGATCTGCTGTCACCGGCGGTGTTCGACCTGCTGGAACACCTGGTTCGGGCGGCTGCGGCAGCTCG
Source organism: Acetobacteraceae bacterium (assembly GCA_036521275.1). Lineage (GTDB taxonomy): Bacteria > Pseudomonadota > Alphaproteobacteria > Acetobacterales > Acetobacteraceae > DATDIC01. The sequence continues at coordinate 5,187 of DATDIC010000521.1, read as the reverse complement.
TGGCGGCGAAGGGGTGCCGGTGTCGCTGTGTGGCGAAGCAGCCGGGCGTCCGATCGAGGCGATGGCGTTGGTGGGGCTTGGGTTTCGCACCCTGTCGATGCCGGCTGCGGGTCTGTCTGCCGTCAAGGCGCTGCTGGGCGAGCTCGACCTTTCCGAGTTTCGTGCTGTGCTATCGGCGATCCGCCGCACCGCCGGCGGGGCGGCCAGCCTGCGCGAGCCGATCACCGTGTGGGCGCGGGAACACGGTCTGGATGTATAACCGCCGAATTGTTCGCGAGCATCCGACCGCGCGAGTCGACGTACGCCGCGAAAACCGGCAAAGTCGGGACAGGCATAAAGCCGCTATCGATCGCGCCACCCTCCATCATGCCCGTGGGGGCGCAGCGCTGCATTGTCGACGTCATTGGGGGTCGGGGCTGGCGTGATGCAGGGCCGCAGAGCAAGTCTGACCGAAAATCGGTCAATGATGTCCGCCGCAACAGCGTCGATGGCGCCACGTGTCGGCGCTGATCTTGCCGCCGCGCGGGAGCGGCTTGGGCGCACGCTGCCCGACATGGCGGCGGCGCTCTGCATTCGGCGCCCGTATCTGCAGGCGCTGGAACAGGGACACCTGTCCGACCTTCCCGGCAATGCTTACGCCCTGGTGTTCCTACGCAGCTACGCCGCCGCTCTGGGCCTGGACCCGGACGAACTTTCGCGGCGGTTCAAGGCGGAGGCCGCCGAGGTCAGCCGGAAGGCTGATCTGGTGTTCCCCTTACCACTACCGGACCGTGGCCTGCCGGCCGGTGTCGTGGCGCTGCTTTGTCTCGTGCTGGCGGTCGGCGGATACGCCGCCTGGTACCGCCTGTCCGGCGAGGGGCGGCTGCCAGCGGAAGCCGTCGCACCGGTGCCTGCACGCCTGGCGCCGCTCGCCGAACAGGCCACTCCGCCGGTAACGCCACCGGTCGTCGTCGCCGCTGTTCCACCTGGCGTGCCGGCGTCAGCCTCGCCCCCGGGGTCGACAGGCGCGGTTGCCACCGACCCGTCGCTGTCGCCAAGCTCCGCCGCCGCCGCCACGCCGACACCGACGCAGCCGCCCGCGTCACCGGATGCATCCCAGCAACAGGCAGGGCTGATCGTCCGTGCCAGCGCGGATGCGTGGATCCAGGTGCGCGACCGCAGCGGGCAGGTCCTGTTCAGCCGTATTCTTCATGCTGGAGAGAGCTGGCCGGTGCCGTCGGACAGCAGCAACCTCGTGCTTACCACCGGCAATGCCGGCGGCACCGAGCTGGTGCTGGACGGAACGGCGACCCCGCCGCTGGGAAATCCAGGCGCGGTGCGGCGAGATTTGCCGCTGGATCCGGACGCAATTCGCAGCGGCCGCTTGATGCCTGTAACCGCGACGCGCTAGCGCGGCGTCGCGATACCTCCCATTTGCAGGGCACGCGTATCCGCGCATCGACGGAGAAAGCCACCCACATGAACTACCGCCCCTATCAGCAGATCACCCGCCGGACGTCTCGCCGCATCCAGGTCGGCCGCGTGCCGGTGGGCGGTGACGCGCCGATCAGCGTGCAGACGATGACCAATACGCTGACCACCGACGTGGCGGGCACGGTTGCCCAGGTCCGTCGCGCCCAGGCCGCAGGTGCCGACATCGTCCGCATCTCCTGTCCGGACCGGGAGAGCGCGCTGGCGCTGAAGGACATCGTCCGCCAGGTGGACGTGCCGATCGTCGCGGACATCCATTTCCACTACAAACGGGCGATCGAGGCCGCCGAGAGCGGCGCCGCCTGCCTGCGGATCAATCCCGGCAATATCGGCAGCGACGAACGCGTGAAGGAAGTGATCAGGGCGGCCCGTGACCATGGCTGCTCCATGCGGATCGGGGTGAATGCCGGTTCGCTGGAGAAGCACCTGCTGGAGAAATACGGCGAGCCGAACCCGGAGGCGCTGGTGGAAAGCGCGCTCTATCACGCGGATATCCTGCAGCAGCACGACTTCCATGACTTCAAGATCAGCGTGAAGGCGTCCGACGTGTTCCTGGCGGTGGCGGCGTATCAGCAACTGGCGGAGGTTTGCGATCACCCGCTGCATATCGGCATCACCGAGGCGGGGGGCCGGCGCATGGGCACCGTGAAGTCGGCGGTTGGGCTGGGCTCACTGCTATGGGCCGGCATCGGGGACACGTTGCGCGTGTCGTTATCCGATGAGCCGGAGGAAGAGGTGCGGGTCGGCTGGGACCTGCTGAAGGCGCTTGGGATCCGGCATCGCGGGGTGAAGGTGATCTCCTGCCCGTCCTGTGCGCGGCAGGGCTTCAACGTGATCGAGACGGTGAAGGAGCTGGAGGACCGGCTGGCGCATATCGAGACGCCACTGACCCTGTCGATCATCGGCTGCGTGGTGAACGGGCCCGGCGAGGCGCTGATGACCGATATCGGGGTAACGGGTGGCGGCGCGGGGCGGCATATGGTGTACCGGGCCGGCAAGACGGATCACACGATCGAGGCCGGGCGGATGATCGACCACATCGTGGAGTTGGTGGAGGCGAAGGCAACGGAGTTGAAGGAAACGGCGGAGTTGGAGAAGGTGGCGGCGGAGTAGGTGACTGGCTGCAGATCGGCTTGCAGATGCTTTTTCGAGCTTCGTATTAGGTGAAAATGACATCTTATGGAGCAACCAATCGAAGGAGGGGCTTTGGTGCCGGTCGTGTTCAGAGACCAGGGTATCCGATTCCACTTCTTTTCAAACGAGGGGAGTCCGCGTGAGCCGATCCACATCCATGCAGAGCGGTCCGGGGCGGAGGCGAAGCTCTGGCTATATCCAGTTGTGCGGATCGCGGCGAGTTCGGGTTTCGATTCCCGACAGCAGGTGTTGTTGGTCGAATCCGTTGAGAACAATCGAGAACTGATCGTGAAGGCGTGGCATGAATTCTTCGGCGGTGACGATTCGCTTCGATGAACATTCGATGTGGGTGGAACTTTCAGACGGGCGAACTCTTGGCGTTCCCCTGGCCTGGTTCCCCCGCCTGTTGCACGCGACGCCGGTGCAGCGGGAGCAAGTCAGAATCAGCGTGACCGGAAAAGGCTTACATTGGGAGGAGCTCGACGAAGACATTTCCGTTGAGGGATTGTTGGCAGGGCGTGGGGACATGACTGTCCGGCATTTCGAAGCCGCATGACCATCAGCGTGAGCCGGCGGATGATCAGCTCCGTGCACAGGGCTACGAAACTCACTTGAACTCAGCCATCGCATGCGGGCGCCGGGCTACTTTTTCGGCAACGTATCGACCAGCATGAGGGTCCCGGTCACGTCCGCGCCTTTGTGGCGCGCCGCCTCGATCGCCGCCTGCAATTTGCGCAGGTAGTCGCTGCCATTTGCCTCCACGTTGCGAACCGGAGCACGATCGAACAGCGGGATCGAGGAGGCGACGGCGATTATCATGTCCGTCCCATAGGGTGGGCCAACGACCCATTCCGGGTGCCCGCTGCCGGGATCGCCGATCGCCAGACGTTCCCCTGGGCGCAGAGGACGAGCGGGCATGGCAACGAAATGCTGCTCCGCGTCGGCTGCCGTGGGATAAAGATGCGCCAGCGATCCGTCATGCGCGAGATAGTCCACCCGAACCGTACCGGCGAACCCGGCCATGGTAATGCGCGGCAAGATCCGCTCCCCGTCGCGCAGCGTGGTCTTTCCGTCGGCCAGCGTCAGTCCCAGCTCCGCACCCAGCCCGCCGGCCGGCGCGGCAACGGGGCGGATTGCGTCAATAGCCGGGCAGAAGACCGGATCGACCCGCTGCACACGCCAGTCCAGGGCTCGGGAGATCGCTATATCGTCGATGCGCTGGCGCAGCGCGTCGTCCGCCGAGCGGCCGGCAATACCGGTCACCGTGATCGTGCCGCTGTCCTGCACGATCCCTGTTGCGAAGGCGCACCGGGATGACAGCAGCGCCTGCTCGATCTGCCGGCGTACCGGCGCGAGGTCCACCGCGGCCACCTGCTCGGAGGGAGGGTGCGCGGCAGGCGCGGTTTCGGCCGGCGGGGCAGGAGGCGGGGCGGCGAGGGGCGGGGCGGGTGCCACCGTCGCCGTACCAGCGGGCAAAGCAGGGATCGAAACGGGCGTTGCCGTCGCCGGTGGCACGGCAGGCACCGGCTGGGTCGGCGGTGCTTGCATCGAAGCGGTTGGATGCTGGCGGAGCGGGGATGTCGCGGTTTCCGAGGCGGGCGCCTGGCCGGCTGCTCCGTTCGGGGCTACCTGGCTCTTGTCTGCGATTGCTGGTGTCGAGGCGGCCGGAGGCGGCGGGCTGGATGTGGCCTGCCCAGGAGGAGGCGTCGCCGGACGCGGCGAGCTTGGGGTGGAAGCTGGGCCAGGAAGTGCCGCCTGGGGAACCGGGGTTGCCACGACCGCCGGTGCGGCGGGAGCGGCCAGGGGAACCTGGCTTGGCGCGGTGGCCGGGGAGGCGGAGGCGACCTGGGTTGCCGGGGTCGGTCGAAGAACGAACCACCATGTTCCGGCGCCAAGCACCGCGACCAGAACCACGCCGGCAATCAGAGCCAAGATCGGCAAACCGCGGCGGCGGGACGGTTCGCTTTCTACCGCGCGGTTGGGCACGATAGCCGGTCGTTCCGGGGGTGGTGCCGCGGGCGGCACGGCCAGCATCGTGAGCTCAGTTTCCGGCGCGGCCGGCGCAACGGGAGCGGCAACGGCGGTGCTGATTGCCTCCTCGAACGCGGCGGCGGACGGGAAGCGTTCCTCTGGACGCTTGGCCATGGCACGGCGAACGACTGCATCGATTGCCGGCGGGGCTGTGTTCGCCAGTTGGGAGGGCAAAGGCGGTTCGGTGTTCAGCACCTTGTGCATGATCGAGGTGGTGCTGCCGTCGAACGGGCGTTCTCCCGTTAAAAGCTGATACAGAACGACCGCTGCGGAATAGATGTCGGTTCGTTCATTGACCACCTGGCCCATGAACTGCTCGGGCGACATGTAGGCCGGCGTGCCCATGACGGTGCCGACCTGGGTCAGGCTGCTGCTTTCGATACGGGCGATGCCGAAGTCGGCGATCTTGGCCTGCCCACCGCTGGTCAGCATGAGGTTGGCCGGCTTGATGTCGCGGTGCACGACACCGCGGGCGTGGCTGAACTGCAACCCGTTCAGCAGATCGGTCATGATCCGCATCGTGTCGCCGATGGCGAAGCGTTCCTGCTTGTC
>DATDIC010000520.1:0-3596 GCA_036521275.1 Acetobacteraceae bacterium | reverse complement strand
GCCGCAAGGAAACCTGTTCGGGAGCGGCAGCGCGGCTGCCGCTCCCCGGCACTTTCTCGATCTGCGCGACTTCGACCCAAGAACGCTGCGCCAGATGCTGGACGTGGCGTCCGGCTTCAAACGTGCGCACGGCGTCTCATCGCGCCCACTTGCCGGCAAGACGCTGGCGCTGATCTTCGAGAAACCATCCACGCGAACCCGCGTGTCGTTCGAAGTGGGCATGCGGCAGCTCGGTGGCGACGTGGTCGTGCTGAGCGCGCGCGACATGCAGTCGGGCCGCGGCGAAACGCCCGCCGATACCGCCAAGGTGCTGTCGCGCTACGTCGATGCCATCATGCTGCGCACCGACGACGTGGCGAAACTGCACGAGCTGGCGCGGCACGCGACCGTACCGGTGATCAACGGGCTGACCGACACGTCGCACCCCTGCCAGCTCATGGCCGACGTGCTGACGTTCGAGGAGCATCGCGGTCCGATTGCCGGCCAGGTGGTGGCCTGGTGCGGCGACGGCAACAACGTCGCGCGAAGCTGGATCGAGGCCGCCGTGCGCTTCGGCTTCACGCTGCGTCTGGCCACCCCACCCGAACTGCGCCCACCACAGGACCTGCTGGACTGGGCGCGCGCTCAGGGCGGCCGCATCGAACTGACCGACGATCCCGAAACGGCAGTTGCCGGCGCCCGCTGTGTCGTCACCGACACCTGGGTCAGTATGTCCGACGATCCGAACCAGACGCGGCACAACCTGCTGGCGCCTTATCGGGTGACCTCGGCCTTGATGTCGAAAGCCGCCGGGGACGCAATCTTCATGCATTGCCTGCCGGTGCATCGCGGCGAGGAGGTGACCGCGGAGGTGATCGACGGACCGCAATCGGTGGTGTTCGACGAAGCCGAGAACCGGTTGCACGCACAGAAGGGCGTGCTGGCCTGGGTGCTGGGCGCGGCGCGCTGACGCCGGCCCCGGCTGGACGATGCGGCACGCGGCACCGCCTCCGTCGCCGCGCCGCCAGTACGGGAGAGAGCCATGCCGAACGTCACCGCCGACCATCTGACCGCGATCGCCACCGCATTGCTGACCGGCGCCGGCGCCCCGGAAACCGAGGCTGCCACCGTCGCCCGCCTGTCGATCGCCGCCAATCTTGCCGGGCACGACAGCCACGGGATCATCATGATCCCGAGCTATATCGAGCGGATCAAGGTCGGCCACATCGTGCCGGGCGCGCCATGGGAGATCAAGCAGGAGACGCCGACCACCACGGTGATCGACGGCAACTGGGGCTTCGGCTACGTGGTGACCGAGAAGGCGATGCAGCACACCATCGCCAAGGCGCGCACGCAGAACGTGGCCGCCGCCACCGTGTTCCGCCAAGGTCATATCGGGCGGCTGGCGAGCTATCCGCTGATGGCCGCATCGGAAGGCATGATCGCGATGATCACCGCGGATTCCGGCCGCAGCCCGAAGCAGGTGGCGCCGTTCGGCGGCGCCAAGGCACGGCTGGGCACCAACCCGATCTGCTTCGCCATTCCATCCGATCTGGAAGGACCGCTGTTCTTCGACATGGCGACGTCGGCGGCGGCGGCTGGCAAGGTGCTGCTGGCGGTGGCGCGCGGGAAGGAGGTGCCGGCCGGCTGGATCATCGATGCCGAAGGCAAGCCCACCACCGATCCGCGCAAGCTGCGCCAGGGTGGCGCGCTGCTGCCGCTGGGCGGTGCTGAAGGTTACAAAGGCTACGGCCTGGCCGCGATCGTGGAGATTTTCTCGGGCCTGCTGACCGGGCTGGGCTTCGGCATCGAACCCACCGGGCGGCACAATGATGGCTGCTTCATCGCGGTGTTCAAGGTCAGCGCGTTCCGCGAGCTGGCGACATTCAAGCAAGAGGTGGCGGAGTTCGCGCAGTATCTGAAAGCAACCCCGCCCGCCGATGGTTTCGATCGTGTCTATTACCCTGGCGAGGTGGAATGGGAGCGGGAGCAGGACCGGCGCCGCAACGGCATTCCGATCGAAGACGCCACCTGGGAGGTGCTGCGCAAGCTCGCCGCGGAATACGGCTGCGCCGACCGGCTACGGTTCTGAGGCGCCGGCAGATGGCGGTGATCGCGGTCTTCAAATACCACGTGAAACCGGGCCGCATGCCCGATTTCATGGCCAAGCTGCAGGCCGCCGCCCATCCACGGTTCAACAGTCCGGTGATGCCAAAATCGTTCCGGCTGTTCCGAAGCACCGTGCCGGGACCGGACACTGGGCCGGTGCTCATGATGATCGAGTACGCCGACATGGCGGCTTATGGCGCTCGCACTACCTTTGAGAATGGCAATCCGGAGTGGCGCGACCTGTTCGCAGCGACGCCCGATTCACCGGAGACCCTGCTCTCGGTTGAGCTGCTGACCGAACTGCCCGGATAAAGGGAGCCATCATGTCACAGATCGGGCGCAGCCTGCGCCGGCTTGAAGATGCACGGTTCCTGACTGGCGCCGGGCGCTATCTCGATGATATCGAACTGCCCGGCATGCTGCACGCTGCCGTGGTGCGCTCGCCGCACGCACATGCGATCATCGCGCACATCGATGCCGCAGCGGCGCGTGCCGTGTCCGGCGTGCACGGCGTGTTCACCGCAGCGGATCTCGCGGCCGACAAGCTTGGACCGATACCGTGCGCTGCCCAGGTCCCCACCTTGGCGCCGATGATCGTGCCGCCACGCTTCGCGCTGGCCGCGGAGCGCGTGCGGCATGTCGGCGATCCGGTCGCGTTCGTGGTCGCCGACAGCGCCGCGATCGCACGCGACGCCGCCGACCTGGTTGATGTGCGCTATGATCCGCTGCCGGCGGTCACCGATGCCGTCGCGGCGATGGCAACCGGGGCGCCGCAGCTTTGGGACGAAGCGCCGGGCACTGTCTCCTACCGGTTTCAGAAAGGCGACAAGACCGCCGTCGATGCTGCCTTTGCCGGCGCCGCGCATGTGGCGGAGGTGGAACTTGTCAACAACCGGCTGGTGATCGCGCCGATGGAGACGCGCGGTGCGATCGGCGTGGTGGAAGACGGCGTCCTGCACCTGATTGCCAGCGCCGCCGGGGTGCATGGCATGCGCGACGTGCTTGCCGGCATTTTTCATGTCGCGCCCGACCGTGTCCGCGTCAGCGCGCCGGATGTGGGCGGCGGGTTCGGCATCAAGAACGCGGTGTATCCGGAAAACGTCATGTTGCTCTGGGCCGCGCGACGCCTGCATCGTCCGATCAAATGGATGGCTGACCGGGCGGAGGATTTCGCCAGCACCTCCCAGGGCCGCGATAACCACACGCGCGCGCGGCTGGCGCTGGATGCAGACGGACGATTCCTGGCGCTCGACGTGTCGACCGTGGCCAATCTCGGGGCGTACATCGCCGGATATGGGCCGGGAACATCGACTAGCGCGCCGTCCACTGCGATGGGCGGCCCGTACAATATCCAAGCGGTGTTCATGGATGTGCAGGGCGTTCTCACCAATACGCTGCCGATCGACGCCTATCGTGGCGCGGGGAAGCCGGAAGCGAATTACCTCACGGAACGGCTGATCGACCGCGCCGTGCACCTGCTCCAGGCCGATCCGTTCGAGCTGCGCCGC
>DATDIC010000519.1:0-4929 GCA_036521275.1 Acetobacteraceae bacterium | reverse complement strand
CATCGGACCCGAAGTCCTGATCCCCCGGGCCACCTGCGCGGCGGCTCGCCAGGGTCGCCGGATCGTCTCCGTCACCGCCGTCGCCTCGTACCCGGAATGCACCATGCAATCCGCGCATTTCTCGTAATTCCCGGTCCCGTAGCGGTCCCAGTCCGTCTCGTCCATCAATTCGCGAAACGTCTTGGCATAACCCTCACCCAGCAAATAACACGGCCGCTGCCAGCCGAAATAAGTCCGCGTCGGATTGCCCCACGGCGTGCAATGGAAGGTCTGATTGCCGGCCAGGAAGTCCAGGAACATGGAAGACTGGTTGAACGCCCATTTCCGCTTCGACTTGCCTTTGCCTTCGCGGGCAAATATCCCCCGGAACAATTCCTTCGTCTTCAGCCGGTTCAGGAAATGCTGCTGGTCCGGCGCCCGTTCATACGCATAGCCGGGGGACACGCTGATCCCGTCCACCCCCATCTCCATCACGTCGTCGAAGAACCCGGCCACCCGCTCGGGCACCGCGTTGTCGAACAGCGTGGCATTGATGATCACCCGGAATCCCGCCTGCTTGGCGGCCCGGATCGCTGCCACCGCGCGGTCGTACACGCCCTCCTGGCACACCGAGCGGTCATGGTCCTCCCGGTCGCCGTCCAGATGCACCGACCAGGTGAAATACGGCCCCGGCTTGAACAACCCCATCTTCTTTTCCAGCAGCAGCGCGTTCGTGCACACGATCACGAACTTCTTGCGCGCGATCGCCCCTTCCACGACCTGGTCGATCTCCTTGTGCAGCAGCGGCTCGCCCCCGGCGATCACCACCACCGGCGCACCGCACTCGTCCACCGCTTCCAGGCATTCCGCCACCGAAAGCCGCTGGTTCAGGATCTCCGCCGGATAGTCGATCTTGCCGCAGCCGGAGCAGGCCAGGTTGCAGCGGAACAGCGGCTCCAGCATCAGCACCAGCGGATAGCGCTTCCGCCCGATCACGTGCTGCTTCAGCACGTAAGCCCCGACGCGGATCGCCTGGTTCAACGGAACGGCCATGCAAAAATCCTTCAGTCTGCCCGCAGGTTACTCAGCAGCATCGGCAAGCTGCGCCGGAAAACGGAACCGCACATCCTCGGCCACGCCCTCATGGGTCGAGATGTCGATCTCTCCGAACCGGCGCAAGCCGTCCAGCACGCCCTGCACCAATGTCTCCGGCGCCGAGGCTCCCGCCGTCACCCCCACCGACGCCACGCCCTCGAACCAGCCCGGCTGCAGCGCGTCGGCGTCATCGATCAGGTAGGCGGGCTTGCCAAGCTCCTCGCCGATCTCGCGCAACCGGTTGGAATTGGAGGAATTCCGCGACCCCACCACCAGGATCATGTCCACCACGCCTGCCAGCTCTCGCACCGCCTGCTGGCGGTTCTGCGTAGCATAGCAGATATCCCGCACATCCGGCCCGATAATGGCCGGAAACCGAGCCTTCAGCGCGGCAATGATCCCGCGCGTGTCATCCACCGACAGCGTCGTCTGGGTGATATAGGCCAGCTTCTCCGGATCGCCGACCTCCAGCCGCGCGACATCCGCCGCCGTCTGCACCAGGTGCACCTTGCCCTGGATCTGGCCGATCGTGCCCTCCACCTCGGCATGCCCGGCATGGCCCACCAGCACGATCTCGCGGCCCTGGCCGGCATAGCGCCGACCCTCGTTGTGGACCTTGGCGACCAGGGGACAGGTGGCATCGATCACCGGCAATCCGCGGTCGCGGGCCAATTCCTCCACCCGCTTCGCCACGCCATGGGCGCTGAAGATGGTCATCGCGCCGGACGGGATCTCGTCCAGCTCATCGACGAACACCGCTCCGCGAGTCCGGAGATCTTCAACCACGTGACGGTTATGCACAATCTCGTGACGAACGTAGATCGGCGGACCGTATTTCCGCAGCGCCCGTTCAACGATCTCGATCGCTCGCTCCACCCCGGCGCAAAAACCGCGGGGCTGCGCCAGCACCACGCGCAGCATGCATTCACCTCCAGCCGCGAGAAAAACCAGGCAACCACGTGGATAGCCGCCAGGATATGCCATCTGCCTATCGGTTCGGCAATGCTATGACGTCGAACGATGAAGGCCTTGGCGAACCATCGGCCGCAGCAAGATGGTTAACGAACCACCGGCTGCGCACCCACTTTGCGTAGCGCGCACAGCATACCAACGTATCTGTGGCTTGCTTGCAACAGAACAGGCACCGCCTATGCTCCGACACGGCAAGCGGGCTGGCCCCACACGATATGGCCCTGCTAGCCCGGAAAGAATGGGGATTCGGCAACAGTGGGTTCGGGCATGACAATGGTCTTGAACAGGAACGACCTGCATGCCGCCCTGGCCCGCAGCGCGAGCACCGTCGAAGCTGCCCTCGATGCCCTGCTCCCGCAACCGGAAGGCGCCGAGGCGCAGCTCGCCGAGGCGATGCGCTATGCGGCGCTCGGGGGCGGCAAGCGGCTGCGGGCCTTCCTGGCGCTGCAAAGCGCCGCTCTGTTCGGGGTCTCGGAAACCTCTGCTGCCCGCGTGGCTGCCGCGATCGAGATGCTGCACGCCTATTCCCTGGTGCATGACGACCTGCCGGCCATGGACGACGATGATTTGCGGCGCGGCAAACCCTCCACCCATCGCGCCTTCGACGAAGCCACCGCCATTCTCGCCGGCGACGCCCTGCAGGCCCGCGCCTTCGAGCTGCTGGCCGAGCCGGACACCCACTCCGATCCGCAGGCCCGTTGCGAGCTGATCGTGGCGTTTGGTGCCGCGGTCGGCGCGCGGGGCATGGTGGGTGGCCAGATGATCGACATGGTCACCGAGGGTCAGCCGCTCGACGCCGCGCAGGTAAGCCGGCTGCAGGCGCTGAAGACCGGGCGGCTGATCCAGTTCAGCGCCGAGTCGGGCGCCATCATGGGACGCGCCTCGCTGGCACAGCGGCACCATCTCGCCGCCTATGGGCGCGATCTTGGGGGCGCCTTCCAGATCGCCGATGACCTGCTGGACGCCGAAGGCAGCACGGAGGAAACTGGCAAGACCGCCGGCAAGGATGCCGCGGCGGGAAAGGCCACGATGGTCGCCGTGCTCGGACCGGAACGTGCCCGGACCCAGGCGGAGCTGCTGGCCGGTCAGGCTGCCGGCCATCTTGATAGCTTCGGGGAACGCGCACGCCTGCTGCGCGACCTCGCCGAACATGTCGTGTCGCGTCGGAGCTGAACAGCATGAGCCCTGTCAGAACACCGCTGCTCGATCGCGTCCGCACCCCGGCCGATCTGCGCAACTTCTCACCCGAGCAGTTGCGCCAGTTGGCGGACGAGTTGCGCGCGGAAACCATCGACGTGGTCTCCGTCACCGGGGGCCATCTCGGCTCCGCGCTGGGCGTGGTGGAGCTTACCGTTGCGCTGCACGCGGTGTTCGATACGCCGCATGACCGGCTGCTATGGGATGTCGGGCACCAGGCCTATCCGCACAAGATTCTCACCGGCCGGCGCGACCGTGTCCGCACGCTGCGCCAGGGCGGCGGCCTGTCCGGCTTTACCCGCCGGGCAGAGAGCGAATACGACCCGTTCGGCGCGGCGCATTCCTCCACCTCCATCTCCGCCGGCCTGGGCATGGCGGTCGCGCGGGACCTGAAGCATGCCCGCGGCGAGCCCGATGAGCGCAACGTCGTGTGCGTGATCGGCGATGGGGCAATGAGCGCCGGCATGGCCTACGAGGCCATGAACAATGCCGGCGACCGCGGCTCCCGCCTGATCGTCGTGCTCAACGACAACGACATGTCCATCGCCCCACCGGTGGGCGCCATGAGCGCCTATCTGTCGCGGCTGATGTCCTCGCGCAGCTTTCTCAGCCTGCGCGACCTGGGCATCAAGATGGCCAAGCGGTTCCCGCGCGGGATCGAGCGCACCGCTCGCCGGGCCGAGGAATATGCCCGCGGCATCCTGACCGGTGGCACGCTGTTCGAGGAGCTGGGCTTCTATTACCTGGGCCCGATCGACGGCCATAACCTGGACCATCTGCTGCCGGTGCTGCGCAACGTCCGCGAAGCCGACGAGCAGGGCCCGATCCTGGTCCACGCCATCACCGTCAAGGGCAAGGGCTACGAATACGCCGAGAATTCCGCCGACAAATACCACGGCGTCTCCAAGTTCAACGTCGTTACCGGCGAGCAGGCCAAGGCACCGCCCGGCCCGCCTTCCTATACCAAGGTGTTCGCGGACGCGCTGATCGCCCAGGCAGAGAAGGACCCGGACATCATCGCCATCACCGCGGCGATGCCGTCCGGCACCGGGCTCGACAAGTTCGGCAAGCGCTTCCCGGACCGCTGCTTCGATGTCGGCATCGCCGAGCAGCACGCGGTCACCTTCGCCGCCGGCCTGGCGTGCGAGGGCATGAAGCCGTTCTGCGCGATCTATTCCACGTTCCTGCAGCGCGCCTATGACCAGGTGGTGCATGACGTGGCCATCCAGGGCCTGCCGGTGCGCTTCGCGATGGACCGCGCCGGTCCGGTCGGCGCCGACGGCGCCACTCATGCCGGCAGCTTCGACGTGACCTATCTGGGCTGCCTGCCCGGTTTCGTGCAGATGGCGCCGGCCAACGAGGCCGAACTGGTGGCCGCCGTCGCCACCGCCGTTGCGATCGGCGACCGGCCGAGCGCGTTCCGCTATCCCCGAGGCGAGGGCGTCGGCGTGGCGTTGCCGGCAACCCCGGAGGTCTGGCCGATCGGCAAAAGCCGCGTGATCCGCGAGGGCAACAGCATCGCCATCCTGTCGCTCGGCACCAGGCTGGCCGATTCGATGAAGGCGGCCGACGAGCTGGCTGCCCGCGGCCTGCCCGCCACCGTCGTCGACGCCCGCTTCGCCAAGCCGCTGGACACTGCCCTGATCGAACAGCTCGCCCGCCACCACGAGGTGCTGATCACGATCG
>DATDIC010000518.1:0-5360 GCA_036521275.1 Acetobacteraceae bacterium | reverse complement strand
TCCTCACCGGCGCTTGATGCCTGCCGGAGCGCATAAGGCATACTGAAATTGCGGTAAATCTCACTCTGAGATCAGCATGGTTGCCGCATGAAGCAGATCTGGATCGCCCACCGCCAGTACCCGGCCGTCGCCATCCACGCGAAGTGGTTGGCCATTCCAGTCCGTTATTCGTCCGCCGGCTCCCTCGATCACCGGGACCAGCGCTGCCCAGTCCCATGGTTTCATCCCCGATTCGGCGATGATGTCGATAAGTCCGAGCGCCAGCAGCCCATATCCGTAACAATCTCCTCCCCATGACACCCGTCGGACCTGGGACGCCAAACGCCGCCAGCGCGGCTCATCGTCGCCCAGCAGAGCAGGGCCGGTGCACGAGAGCTCCGCGTCCGCCAAGGCCGCGCAGGCACGGCAGCCGGCACGCCCACCAAGCGGGCCGCGAAAGCGTGTTGCCTGTCCGGTCATGCCGATCCAGCGCTCTCTGGTGACCGGCTGATCGATGACGCCGAGAATCGGACGCCCAGCGTCCAGCAACGCGATCAGCGTACCGAACAACGGCCGGCCGGTAAGGAACGCCTTTGTACCGTCGATCGGGTCCAGTACCCAGCGCAACCGCGCATCCGGCCGGTCGATGCCGAATTCTTCGCCCTGGACGCCGTGGTCGGGGAACCGTTCGGTCAATACTGCACGCATGGCCTGTTCGGCACTGCGATCAGCAATGGTGACGGGCGAGTGGTCGGATTTGAGCTGTTCCGCCACGCCGGCGCGGAAGAATGGGCGGATCACCGCTCCGGCAACATCGGCGGCCGCTTCGGCCCCGGCGATCAGCCCGTCCATCGTTTCCGCTAGGGGGTTTTGGCGGGGGCGGTTGGCGTTGCCGGTACAGCACCGGTGCCACCGGCGCTGGTGTTCACGTTCCCTGTCTGTCCGGCGGCGTTATACGAGTTGCCGGGAGGCCCGACGACCTTCGGTGACGAGGCGGGCGCGCTGTTGGGCGCCGCGGCGCTGCCGAGCGCGCTGTGATTGCCCGCCGGCGCTGCGCTGCCGGGCGCCGGTGCGGTCGCCGCAGCCGCCTTGGCCGGGGCTTCGGGTTTCGGCAGCGGCTCCGGATTGTCGGACAGGCTGCGCAGATAATCGATCACGTCGGCCCGCATCTGGTCGTTCTTTACCCCGGTATAGGTCATCCGGGTGCCCGGTGCGTAGGTCTGTGGATCGTCCAGCCAGTGATTCAGCGCGTCATATGTCCAGGGCTGACCTTTGAATTTCTGCAACGAGGCAGAGTAATCGAATCCAGCCTCATGGTCGTGCGGAGCGCCGAGGATTCCATACAAATTAGGTCCGACGATCGGTTTGCCGCCCTTGTTGAAACTATGGCAGGCAGCGCAGACCTGACTGACGAACTGATGTCCCTTCTCTACATCGGCGGAGGCCAGCAGCGGCGCGATCGGCGGCAGTTCGGCGGGCTGCGCAGCGCCGCCGGTCGAGGCCGCAGGCTGCACGCCCTGGATGCTTATCGGCGGCTTGGCCGGAGGCGTTTCGTAGATCAGGTTGTCACCGATCAGCCCAGTGACGAAAAAGGCGATGCCTGCCACCAGGACAGCGGCGACCGCCTTGTTGACATCCATGCTATCCATCATGCGAAGCGACTCTCTCCGTCGAAATGCCGCGGCACGCGAACGCCCGTCCGCGCGTCGTTGCGCCCGGCGGTCCGCCTGCTAAGGTGTCGCGCACCATAGGGAAACGACCTGGACCTCGCAATCGGCCGCTGATGACACCGATCATCGTTATCCCCAGCCGCATGGCGTCGTCGCGCCTGCCCGGCAAGCCGCTTGCCGATATACACGGGCAGCCGATGATCGTGCACGTGCTGCATCGCGCATTGGAGGCCGATATCGGCCCGGTGGGAGTTGCCTGCGCGGAGCCGGCGATCGCTGATGCGATTCGCGCTGCCGGCGGGCGTGCGGTGCTGACCGATCCGGCGTTGCCCACCGGCTCCGACCGCGTCTACGCCGCGTTGGCCGAGTTGGACCCGGGAGGCGGTTGTGACGTGGTGGTGAACCTGCAAGGGGACGTGCCGACCGTCTCGCCCGACCAGATTCGCGCCTCGATCCGGCCGCTGGAAGACCCCGGCATTGATATAGGCACCGTGGTCGCACCAATCGTCTCGGTGGAGGAAGCGAACACGCCATCCTTCGTCAAGGCCGCCTGTGCCTTCGCCGAGGGTCAGGAGGTTGCGGGGGCGCTGTATTTTTCTCGCCTGCCGGTCCCGTGGGGCGATGGTCCGCTGTGGCACCATGTCGGCATCTATGCGTTTCGCCGTGGGGCGCTGGCCCGCTTCGTCAGCCTCCCCGAAAGCCCGCTGGAACGCCGGGAAAAGCTGGAGCAGTTGCGGGCGATGGAGGCAGGCATGCGAATCGGCTGCGCACGGGTCGGGCATGGGCTGTTCGGCGTCGATACCCTGGCGGATCTGGAACGGGCGCGGCGCCTGCTCGCTCAGAAGACGTCGGCGTGACTGGTGTGATCGCCTTCCAGGGCCAGCCTGGGGCCTATTCGGACCTCGCCTGCCGGGTGGCGTATCCGGCCTTCCGCACCCTGCCATGTGAAAGCTTCGAAACTGCCATCGAAGCGGTGCGCGAGGGCAGGGCGGAACTGGCCATGCTGCCGTGCGAGAACACGCTCGCCGGCCGGGTGCCGGATATCCATCATTTGTTGCCCGAGTCCGGGCTGTTCGTGGTGGGCGAAGCGTTCCAGCGCGTCGAGCATTGTCTGCTGGCGGTGGCGGGCACGCCGGTTGAAGGATTGAAGCGGGCGCATTCGCACAGCGTCGCATTGGGACAGGTGCGGCATTTCCTGCGCCGGCTTGGCCTGCAGCCGGTCGTGCAGGCGGACACCGCGGGTGCAGCGCAGCTTGTGGCGAAATGGAACAATCCGGAGGAAGCGGCGATTGCATCCTCATTGGCAGCAGAGATCTATGGGTTGGAAGTGCTGCAGGCGAACGTGGAGGACGCGGCGCACAACACGACCCGCTTTTATGTGATGGCGCCGCGCCCTAGGGCACCTGATCCGGGGCAGGCAAACCTGATGACAACGTTTGTGTTCCGCGTACGCAACGTGCCGGCGGCGCTTTACAAGGCGCTTGGCGGGTTTGCGACCAACGGTGTGAACATGACGAAGCTTGAGAGCTACATGCTCCAGGGCCAGTTCGCCGCGACACAGTTCCTGTGCGATGTGGACGGGCATCCAGAGCAGCCGGCGCTGCGGCGTGCGCTGGAAGAGCTATCATTTTTTTCGTCGGAAGTGCGCGTACTTGGTGTCTATCCGGCGGCGCAGTTCCGGCTTTCGCAGTCGTTCAAGGAACAGCATTAGCGTCATCAACGTTCGGGCGGCTTCAATGGAGCTTCAGAAGCGTTCATCGCCCCGCCGGCGGAACGCATCGGGGAAATCACGATAAAGCGCGAACCTTGCGTTCGTCACCAGTGAATTGACGCCGAAATGCAATCCCTCTGTCGGGTCCTGCCGGGAAGCAACCTGCTGAAACGCGCGCTCGAGTTGTACGAGGTCGGCAACTTCTACCATGATGTGGAATTCCCCCATTCCCGCCGGACCCAGGCCAAGCTTACGTCGTGTCAGCCGCCAACCGCCGATCAACCCGCCGGCCTGCAAATGCTCCATGTAGGCCTTCATCTGCTCGGCAAAGGTGACGTCCCGTACATCCGGTCGCAGATCACACCAGATATGATAAATGTCCACTCGGATAGCTCCGCCTGCGCGCGGAACATATTCTACGCCGCGTCGGACGATTTGCCCAACGTGTCTGCGGCGTTCGCCCCCCGAGTTCCCATCGGCTTTGGATTGCCGGTGGTCGTGTCGCGCCGGGTCTGGCGTTCTGCCTGTGCGTTTATTTCTGCGCCAAGCAAGACCACGTATGCCGACAGCCACAGCCAAGTCAGCAGCACGATCACCGCGCCAAGCGAACCATAAGTTCTATTGTAACTGCCGAAATGCGAGACATAAATGCTGAAGACTACCGACCCGATCGTCCACAGCACCGTTGCGGTGACTGCCCCAGGAGAAATCCATTCCCAGCGCGGCTCGCTGCGGTCAGGGGCGAATCGATAAAGTGCTGCGAGCATCAGCATCACGAAGATGATCAGCAGCGGCCATTCCACGATCAGCGCCACCCATTTCGTTCCCGGATTCGCGCCTATCGCGCTAAGCACCGCCGGCAGCCCGGCAACGAGTGCGATCACGATCAGGCCGCTGACAATCAGTCCAATCGTCAAGACCAGCGCGACTGCGTTGAATCGAAGGAAACTACGCCGTTCCACCTGGTCATAGGCAATGTCAAGCGCACCGATCATCCCACTCATCCCACGCGAGGCGGTCCACAGCGCGAATGCGATGCCCAGCACGACACCAATGCTGAGCGCGCCGCCCGAGGCGGAGACCAGTTGATGTAGTTCATCGCCGATGAGCTGCTTTGTCGAATCCGGTAAAAGGCCGCTCAAGGCGTTGACTTGACGTTCGACCTGCCCCGGATCCGCAACAAGGCCGTAAATGGATACCAAGGCGGCAAGGCCGGGGAACAAAGCCAGCACCACGTAATAAGTCACCCCGCCGGCGATCAGCGAAAGGTTCTTTTCTCCGCTATCCGACAAGGCGCGCTTGATCACATCTTTCCAGCCACGAGCTGGGATCTGCTGCGGCGTGGCGGCATCACGTCCCCGTTCACCATCCGTGCTTCGTGAACGCTGATTTTCCGGCACCAGAAACACCCGCGGGCTGAAATGGCTTCGGTGTAACCGGAAGCGGCGTCATCGGTTCCCGAGCGCGTGTGATAAACCGCGCGCACGGGAAACTGTGCATCTCAAACGGGGTTGGCCTCGCGCGCGCCCCGTTGCACCGATGGTGGGCGCCCGCCGCGACGGAGCTCGGCATACGACTTGGTGAACTCGGCTCCCAGCAGGAATATCTGTACGGAATAGTAGATCCACAACAGCAGAACGAGCAGCGACCCAGCCGACCCGTAGCTGCTGGCAATTGCGCTGCTGCCGATATAAAGCCCGATGAGATATTTCCCGGCGACGAACAGCAGCGCCGTGACGACCGCCCCGATCATCACATCGCCCCAGCCGATAGCCCTATCTGGTAAAACCTTGTAGATGGCGGCGAATAATGCGGTAACCAGAACAAACGAAATCAGCCCATTGGTCAGGCGAACGACCGCATGAAGCCCGCTGGCGTGATCGCTCAGCCAGGCTCCGGCCGCTTGCAGGATTGCGCTGGCAGCGAGGGACACCAGCAGTAGAAACCCGAGTGCCGCGATCATGCCAAGCGACAGCAGCCGTGCCCGTACTATTGCTACA
>DATDIC010000517.1:0-2856 GCA_036521275.1 Acetobacteraceae bacterium | reverse complement strand
TTAATGCGCGGTTTCCAGCATGTCCGTCACGACGCGTTCCAGGTCCCGCAAGGAGGTGCAGGGGCGCAGCAACTGACAGTGCGGCGCGTAGCGGACCATATCGGAATCGCCGGTACCCCAGGCGGTGCGGTATTCCGGGTTGAGCCAGATCACCCGCTTCGACCGGGCGGAGATGCGCTGCAGGATGTCGACGCGCGGATCGGTGCGGTTGCCGCGCGCGTCGCCAAGTATGAGCACAGTGGTCTGGCGGTTCACCTGGTCGATCCAGCCGTCCGCGAAGTCCGCGAGAGAGTTGCCGTAGTTGGACGAACCGAAGCCGATGATGCCAAGGATTTTGGCGATGGCGGGTTCGATGGGCTCGTGTTCCAGGATGTCGGTGACTTCCATCAGGCTGCCGGCAAACGCGAAGGCACGGATATCCGCCAGCACGTCGTTGAGGGCGTAGAGGAACATCAGCAGGAACTGCGCCATGGCGGCGACGGAACCGGAGACGTCGCACAGCACCATGAGGCGGGGCTTTTCGATCCGGCGCTCCTTCCAGACCGTGATGAAGGGCACGCCGCCCCAGCCCATGTTGCGGCGGACCGTGCGGCGCACATCGAGCTGCCCGCGGAGGCGTCGTCGCCGGGGCTTGGCGTATCGTGCCGCGAGCTTTTTGGCGATCGCGCGGACGAGCACGCGCATCCGGTCATAGTCGCGGCGGTCGAGATTCGACAGGCGGGTGGATTTCAGCAGCTCGTCGCGGAACTCCTGGTTTTCACCGCGGGCGAACAGCAACAGGTTGCGGTCGACAAGATCGCGCGCCTGGGAGCGGAGGGATTCGAGACTGGTTTCAAGGCGATGTGCGAGGGCGAGGTCGGCCGAGGTGCCGGCGTGGTGGAGGGTGGTTATTTCGCGTTCTGTTTCCCGCAGGCCCATCTGGTCGAGGATACGCCGGAGGTAGAGGTTTTTTTGGGTGAAGAAGCGGATGTTCTGCACCCCCGCAGCTTCACCGGCGGCTTCCAGGGCGGCGGCGATTCCCGCTGCATCATCCGCCAGCAGCATGTGCGCGAGGGACGCGTCGAGGTGGGTGACGGAGGGCTCCGGCGGCGTTGGTGGCTCCGGCGGGATCGCCGGGTGGTCGCGGTGGAAGTAGAGATTGAAACATTCGGTGAAGGCCTGCTTCTCGGCTGGCGATTTGGCCAGCACGAGGGCCAAGGTGTCACGCAAGGCGGCGCGGTCGGCGTAGCCGATGATGGCGACCGCGTGGATGGCGTCGATGGTCTCGGCGGGGGATATCCGGATGCCGGCGCCGCGGGCGGCCTGGAGGAAGCGGAGCAGAGGCAGGGTGGGCTGCATGGGGGGAGTTTAGCATGACAGTCGCGTTTCGGTCGGGGGGCTTTGACGAGGGTCCGCGCAGTGTTGAGGCGGGTGCACGAGCGAGGCCAAGTGTTTCTGGATTCGCGCCAGCAAGTTGTGCCTGTGAGCAGCAAACGAATTTCGGGGATTCGCGTCCGCTTCTTGCGTATAAGCGCTTATCGGGGTCATACGTTATGTAGATAGACGTTTAGGAGGCATTCGTGTCATATGGTACTACTCGCTGGACCGTTTCGGTATCTAAGACAACCGACATCGCGGTGCGCAGCTTCCTCGCTCAGCGTGGCCTCAAAAAAGGCGACCTCTCAAAATTTGTGGAGGAGGCGGTGAAGTGGCGCGTGCTCGACCAGACCATTGCCGAGAGCCGTAGCAAGTTCGCCGATATGCCTGCCGACGAGCTGCAGGGAATGATCGATGAAGCCGTCGCAGCGGTCAGCCAGAGTCACGAGTCCAGTTGACCGGAGCGGCTGGTGATCGACACCAATATCTTGATAAGCGCCCTGCTCTCAGGCGCATCGCTGCCGGCACATCTTCTCGACGTCTGGGCTAAGGCGGCCGGGCGCTGCGGCTTTGGGCGCCGGCGTCATTCGGCCGGGTGTGCGGCAGGGATTTGTTCCAGGCGCCGGTCGTGTCCCAGGAACAACAGCACGATCGCGGAGATCAAGGTGCCGCCGGCAATGGTGAGCAGCCCGAGACCGAAGCTGCCGGTGGCATCGCGCACCAGGCCCATCGCATAGGGGCCGGCAAAGCCGCCGAGATTGCCCACCGAGTTGATCAGCGCGATTCCGCCGGCCGCGGCGGTGCCGGTAAGCATGGCTGTTGGCAATGTCCAGAAGGTCGGGGCGATGGCCGACTGGCCCATCTGCGACAGCACGATCGCCACCATCAGCAGTACCGGATTGTCGATGAATACGCACGCTGCGAGGGCGGCGAAGGACAGGAAGCAGGCGGCGGCGCAATGCAGGTTGCGTTCGCCGGTACGATCGGAGTGCAAGCCCCATAGTACCATCGCCAGGGCGCCGAACACGAACGGGATGGCGTTGATGAAGCCGGTCTCCACGTCGCCCACGCCGAAGCGCTTGATGATCTGCGGCAGGAAGATCACCAGCCCGTAGCCTGCGACGTTCTGGCCGAAATAGACCAGGGTCAGCAGCCAGACGCGGCCGTTCGACATGGCCTCCGCCAGTCCGTAGCGGCGCACCGATTCGCGCTGGATGCGCTCGGCCTGCAGGCGATCGGTGAGCCATTTGCGCTGATCTGGCTGCAACCAGTGCGCGCCGGCGGGCTGGTCGGTGAGGTAAAACAGCACGACGATGCCGCAGATGACCGCTGGTACTGCTTCTACGATGAACAGCCACTGCCAGCCGGCCAGTCCCATGTGGCCATCCAGTTCCAGCAAGGCGCCCGACACGATGGAGCCGACGATGACCGAGAAGGGAATGGCGGTCATGAACAAGCCGATGATGCGGGAGCGGTAGTAGGTGGGAAACCACCAGGTGA
>DATDIC010000516.1:0-3677 GCA_036521275.1 Acetobacteraceae bacterium | reverse complement strand
CATCATCATGTCGATCAGAACCTAAAGGTGACAACTCGTTCCGTCGGTGGGGCATCCCAGAACCTAAAAACAACAACCCCTTTCGTCAGTTGACCCTACCTTGCAGTTGACCAGGCAGGCCAATTAAGCAGGGCTTCGTTGGGTTTTCCCTCGCGCCATCATGGGGGTGGTTGCGCTAACTGCAGCAGCGCCATCTCCCACAAGAAGTGTGTATGAAGAAATTCATAGACAGTCGTAAACTCGTGCCCATAGTTGGTCAGAACGGCAGGACGATGCCCGAGCCGAAAGTGAACGAGTTCTAATAGCCGAAAAGGGGATACGCATCTCGGATAATCTCCAGGCAGTGGCGCCAAAGTGTTGCGTGTCAGGACAATTCTCGCATCTCCGACGTTTGCTGTGACATCCGCCGAGCCGCGTCGGTCTTCATAAGTCGCATTGATCCATGTCAACGCGAGCTGGATGAATGCGCATATCGATGGTGGGCTTGGAGTTTCCGCCCCATGGACCCAACGGCGTGCGGGATTGCAGTGCCAATCGGCCGTTCGACCAAAGCCAGCGTGCTAGGATTACCGAACGAGCGCTTCTTCCCCCTCTCCGGAACTGAACCACTCGAAGCTGAGTTCGCGGCCGCCGCGGACCGCCGGCGGCAGGCGCTAGGTCTGGCGTCGGACGCGCGCCATTACCCGAAATGCAGCTTCTGGCAGTTTCTGGCGGGGCGAAAATGGCGCATTCGGCGCGGGGCGCTTCGTTGGGCCG
The DNA here is from genome assembly GCA_036521275.1 of Acetobacteraceae bacterium. Lineage (GTDB taxonomy): Bacteria > Pseudomonadota > Alphaproteobacteria > Acetobacterales > Acetobacteraceae > DATDIC01. The sequence goes on along the minus strand of DATDIC010000516.1, from coordinate 2,921 downwards.
GACGGCTTGCCGCGAACCGTTACCGCGATGAACCCGCAAGTCGAATCCTTCATCCGCACCTTGCGTGCCGGCCAACAGGTGGACGTCGTCTACGAGGAGGCTTTGGCAATCTCGGTCGAACCCATGCGCTAGAAGGGCCGTCACCACTCGCTTAAGCTGAAGCCACTCCGGTCCGGTGCTCAAAGGGGGGCCGCCGCCGGCTTCATTCAGGCTCGACAATTCCGATGACCGCTCTAGAATGCTCTGGGAAGAAATTCCTTGCCACAAACCCTGGTCCCGTGCTCATCTGGCCCCCATGCCCGCCGCCGAGGCCGCCACCGACCCCAAACCCAGCCGCGCCAGCGGCCTCCTCGCTCTCGTCCGTGCGCTCATCGACTACGGCCGGCACCTTACGACCACGTTCCGCAACAACCCCCACCCGTTCGGCGCCGCAGATATCGCCGTGATCCTCGCGCACATCACCCGCGGCCTCCTCCGCGCCGAGGCACTCGAAGCCAGGATCATCCGCGACGCCGCCCGCCTGGACGCCCCTCCCGCGCCGCAGCGCCCTGCCTCCCACCGCCAAGCGCCACCCACCGACACCGCCGCCATCCACGATACCCTTGTCCCCGGGCTTGACCCGCGGATGCCCACACCCGAGCAGATCGCAGCCTGGGTCCGCCGCCGCCCGATCGGCGCCGTCATCGCCGACATCTGCCGGGACCTCGGCATCATGGCGAACCATCCGTTGTGGCGGGAACTGAGCGCCGTCATCATCCGCTATGGCGGCAACCTGGCCCGCCTGGTGAAGGACATCTGCGAGCGGGCGTTCCGGCATCCCGTCTCGCCCTGGCCGCTCACCCTCGCGCCGGTCCTGCCATCCCCGGCGCCGTCAGGCACCGACCCACCCTGATCCCGACGCTCAGACCGCCGCAGCGTCACCCACGGGGCCGGTCACGACCGGCCCCGCCGTTCCGCTGCGTCCCCACCGTGACTTAAAGCTCCAATCGGTAGAACCGCGCCGCCGCCCCGCTGAACAGATCGCCCTTCTCCGCAGCACTCGCACCGCGCGCCAGAATCTTGCACGCGTTCCAGTACGGCGCATACGCGTACGAACCCTTGTCCACCGGGAAGTTGCTCTCGAACATGCCGCGCGACGCGCCGAACGCCTCGACGCACGTCTCGACATACGGCTTCCACGCCGCGGCCAGCGCCTCCGACGATGGCGGATCGGCCTTCTCGTGGAAGTCGAAGCCGTTGATGCGCATCGCCATGCCGCCCAGCTTCACCACCACATTTGGACACTTCGCCAGCGCGCGGATCGACGCCGACCACTTGGCAAAAACCTCGTCGCGCTTGCCGCCATAGACGCCGATGGCGAGTGGCCCGCCGACATGGTTCAGGCAGATGCGCGTGTCCGGGAACGCCTGCGCCAACGCCGTCACCTCATCGATCTGCGGATGATACAGCCACGCGTCGAAACTCAGGTTCAGCGGCGCCAGACAGGAAAACCCCTGGCGGAATGTCGCGTCCGCCAGCAACCCGGGAGGCGGCGCGTAGGCCGGGTTCATCAATGTCGGGTCGGCATCCCATGCGGTGATATGACGGATGCCGCGGAAGCGTCCGCCGCCGGCACGGATATGCGCCTCCAGCACCGGACGCACGCGCGAACCAAGCCGCAGGTCGGCATGGCCGACGATGCCGGCGCAGATCTTCGTCTTGCCGTAGCCACCCGAGGCGCTCATCGCCGCGACGCCATTGACGAACTCTGTCTCGCCGACCGGCTTCATCTCCTCCGGCCCTCCCGCGCGATGCATCGAGCGGCATTGTACGAACACGGTCGCGACGATGTTGTGGCCACTGTTGGTGTCGGCCAGCAGATCGTCGAGCATGTAGACCCAGCCCGGCCGTTCCCACAGATGATGGTGCGGATCGACGATCGGCAGCTCGGGCTCAAGGATCGCCTCGGTCCGCCGCGCGAGCCAGTCGTCGCGCACCGGCAAATAAGGGCTGCTGGCAGGTTGCGTGGTCGTGCTCATGGCGGTTCCCTCCCGATTGGCGTGCGGGATCATCCTGCTACCATGCGCCATGCCGCAAGCGGCGCGCTGACCTCTCAGAGTCCGAGATCGCTCAGGCCCGGGTGATCGTCCGGACGGCGACCGAGCGGCCAATGATATTTGCGCTCGCTCCCCGCGATCGGCAGATCGTTGATGCTGGCGATGCGCCGCCGCATCAGCCCCTCCTCGTCGAACTCCCAGTTCTCGTTGCCATAGCTGCGGAACCAGTTGCCGCTGTCGTCATGCCACTCATACGCGAAGCGCACGGCGATGCGGTTGTCGCGAAATGCCCAAAGATCCTTGATCAGGCGGTAGATGAGATCGCGGTGCCATTTCCGCGTCAGAAACGCCTCGATTGCAGCGCGACCCCGCACAAACTCCGCGCGGTTGCGCCATTCGCTGTCCTCGGTATAGGCCAATGCGACGCGCGCCGGATCGCGTGCGTTCCATGCATCCTCAGCCATGCGCACCTTCTGTGCGGCGGTCTCAACCGTGAAGGGCGGCAGCGGTGGCCGGCTCATGGCTTGCGCTCCGCATGGTTTGTCGTGGTCATGATGCGCACATATCAACGCACCCACGAACCTGGTCAAATCCTTCGGGCCGCCGGAAGCTTCCGCGACGGTTTGCGCAGGCCGCTACCAGGACCGAAGCGCCCGCAGCCGCGCTGTCTTCTTCGACTGGTGCTCCAGCATCCGCTGGAGCAGACCTCGCAGAGCGGTAATCGCCTCGCCCACGTTGGGGCCCTTGTTGAGCATCACGCACTCGGCGCGGCCGGCCATCGCCGCGTCGGTCATCTCGCCGCGCGTCGGCAGGCCCGACTTCACCATCTCCTCCAGCACCTGCGTCGCCCAGATCACCGGCACATGCGCCGACTCGCACAGCCAC
>DATDIC010000515.1:0-5066 GCA_036521275.1 Acetobacteraceae bacterium | reverse complement strand
GCGCTGCGCGGCGTTTCCGGGGTCGCCAGATCGGCACGGATCAGCGCGTGGTCCGGATCAAGCCGCCGGGTCGCCGGATTGAGGCAGTAGCCGTTCTCCGTAACGGTCAGGCTGACGATGCGGACCTCCGGGCGGGCGATCACATCCAGCAGCGCGGCGGAGGAATCGCGGGCATAGATCGGCTCGGCAATGGAACCGATCACCGTCACGGTTTCGCCGCCGCCGCCGCGCTCGACCAGCGTGTAGAGCCCATCCTGCGGACCAAGGCTTTCCGCCATCCGCCGGTCCGCCGCGAGCAGTCCAGCTCCGGCGATGCTCCAGTGCAGCGCATCGGAATCCCGCTGCATCAGCGCGTGCGTGTAGCGCGCCATGTGCGCGCGATGGAACCCGCCCAGCCCGAGATGCACGATACCGACACGGCGCTGGTTCAGCGGGTAACGCGGCACCTGCACGACAGCCGGCAGACTGCCGATCGTATCGGCACGCAGCGGGATCGCGGCTGTGCCGTCCGCCATCGCTACTTCACCGCGCCGAACGTCAGGCCGCGCACAAGCTGGCGCTGGCTGAACCAGCCGAACAGCAGGATCGGCACCGTCGCCAGAGTCGCCGCGGCGGACAGCTTCGCCCAGAACAGGCCCTCCGGCGCGGAGAACGAGGCGATGAACGCGGTCAGCGGTGCCGCGTCGTGGGCGGACAGGTTCAGGCTCCAGAACGCCTCGTTCCAGCAGAGGATGATCGACAGCAGCGCGGTCGAGGCGATGCCCGGCAGACCGAGCGGCAGCAGCACGTGCCGGATGGAATCCCATACGCCGGCTCCGTCGATCCGGCTTGCCTCGATGATCGCCTTCGGTGTTTCCCGGAAGAAGGTGAACAGCATCCACACGCCGATCGGCAGGTTGCTGAGCATGTAGATCAGGATCAGTGCGATCCGCGAATCGAGCAAGCCGGTATCTTTGGCAATCAGATAGATTGGCACCAGCACACCGACGGCCGGCAACATCTTGGTGGACAGCATCCAAAGCAGCGTGTCGCGCGTGCGCCGTGTTGGATAGAACGCCATGGCGAACGCGGCCGGCACCGCGATTACCAGCATGATCGCCGTGGCACCCAACGAAATGACGATGCTGTTGCCCGCAAACAGCGGGTAGTTGGCGCGGGCGAAAATATCCGTGTAGTTCTCCAGCGTCGGGTGGAAGAAGAACACAGGCGGCGTCTGAACCGCCTGCGCTTCCGTCTTGAAGCTGGCGAGCACCATCCAGAAGATCGGGAAGAACATCAACAGCGCCGCCAGCCACGCGATGATCGCGGCGACCGGATGGAAGCTCTTGCCTGGTGCTTTCATACGTCGAGCCGCCTTGCCACGGTACGGACCAGAAATATCGCCATGATGTTCGCCAGGATGATCGCGATCACGCCTGCCGCCGAGGCGGAGCCCACGTTGAAAGCCAGAAGGGCGCGCTGATAGATCAGGAACGCCAGGTTGGTGGTGACGATTCCCGGGCCGCCGGCCGTGGTGACATAGATCTCGGCGAACACTCCCAGCAGAAAAATGGTCTCGATCATGATCACCACGCTGATCGCGCGTCCCATGTGCGGGACCTGGATGTGGCGGAACATGGCGATTGCTCCCGCCCCATCCAGGCGCGCTGCTTCCAGCACCTCCTCGTCCAGCGATTGCAGGGCGGTCATCAGGATCAGGAACGCAAACGGCAGCCATTCCCAGGCGATGATCACGATGATGGAGGTAAGCGGGATGGTGGCGAACCAATCGAGCGGTGCCAGACCAAGCCCGCGGGCGATGGCGGCGAACAACCCGTTCACCGGGTGCATCAGCAGGTTCTTCCAGATCAGCGCACTCACCGTCGGCATTACGAAGAACGGCGAGATCATCAGCACGCGGGCGACGCCGCGGCCGGGGAAGTTGTTCTCGAACACCGCGGCGAGCACCGCGCCGAAGGCCACGGTGACGATCAGCACGGCGCCGACCAGGATGACGGTGACGATCAGCGAAGAGAGCAGCGCCGGATCGCGGAACAGGAAGCGATAATTGCTCCACCCGGCGAACCCGTGAATCATCGGGTTCAGCAGGTTGTATCGCCGGAACGAGAACCACAGCGTCATGGCCAGCGGCACGATCGACCATAGCAGCAACAGCACCACCGAAGGTGCGATGAGCGGCAGCGTGCTGACCGCGCCGCCCTTGCCACGCAGGGCGCTGCGAAATCGTCCGGTGCGCGGAGACGAGACCGTCAGCGTTGCCCGCCCGCCGCTCATTGTCCGCTGCTCATTGTCCGCTGCTCATCCTCCGCTGGGGCACTGGGCCATTGCCGTTACTGAAGGTAGCCCGCCTGCTGCATCGCCGATGTCACCTGCGCCTGGGCCTGCTTCAGCATGGCATCGACGCTGGTCTGTCCCGTCAGGGCAGCGGCGAGCAACTGGCCGACAGTGGTGCCGATCGCCTGGAATTCGGGGATGGCGACATACTGGATGCCGGTATAGGGGACCGGCTGCGCTGTCGGGTGCTGCAAATCGGCGGTCTGGATCGCCTGTTCCACCTGCTTCGCGAACGGCGCCGCTTTGAGGTATTCGGGGTTATCATAGGTCGATTGGCGCGTGCCGGGCGGCACCAGAACCCAGCCGTTGGTCTGCGCGACCAGCTTGATGTAGTCGGCGGAGGTGGCCCACTGCAGGAAGGATTTGGCGATCGCGGCCTTGTGCGAGCTTTTTGGTATCGCCAGCGCCCAGGCCCAGAACCAGTGCGCGCCGTTCGGCACCTTCGCGATCGGCGCTGGCGCGAAGCCCACCTTGCCGACCACCTGGCTGGTCTTCGGGTCGGAGACGAAGCCGGCAGCGACCGTGGCATCGATCCACATGGCGCAGTGTCCGGTGGTGAACAGCGCCAGGTTTTCATTGAAACCGTTGGAGCTGGCGCCGGGCGGCCCATAATTGCGCAGCAGGTTCACATAGAAGGTGACCGCGTCGTGCCAAGGCTGGGTGTCGAGCTGCGGCTTCCACTGCTGATCGAACCAGCGTCCGCCGAACGTGTTCACCATGGTATCGACAAACGCCATGTTCTCGCCCCAGCCTGGCTTGCCGCGCAGGCACACGCCGTATTGCTGCTTGCCGCGATCCGTCAGCTTCTGGGCGAAATTCTCCACATCGGTATAGGTCGGCTGCGCCGGCATGGTCAGCCCGGCCCCGTCGAACAGATCCTTCCGATACATCAGAAACGAGCTTTCCGCGTAGAACGGAACGGCCCAGAGGTGATTGGACGAAGACAGCGCATCGCGGACGGACTTGAATATGTCGTTGTAGTTGTAGCTTTGCGGAAAATCGTCGAGCGGCATCAGCCAGTTCTGCTTGCCCCAGATCGGCGCTTCATATGACCCGATGGTCAGCACGTCGAACTGGCCGCCACCGGTGGCGATGTCGGTGGTAACGCGCTGCCTCAGCACGTTCTCCTCCAGGACTACCCAGTTGATCTTGTTGCCGGTCTGCTGTTCCCATTGGGAGGACAGCTTCTGCATCACGATCATGTCATTGTTGTTGACGGTGGCCACAGTAATGGATTCCGCCAGCGCAGGAACGGCGGTGCAGACTGCGACGATGGCAGCAGCGGCGAGGTGGATCCTGAGATGCATGCTATCCTCCCGATTCCTTGACTGAGCAGCCTGCTTATTAGGGTGGAAGAGGATCAGCCGACGGGCGTGCCGTCAAGAAATTCCAGGAGCCAGCGTCATGCGGGAACCAGGCGGCCACGCCGCAGCAGCGTGGTTTGTCTCCTACGGGCTGCTCGGGCTGACGCAAAGCGGGCTGGTGCCGGTGTTGATGCCGCTTGTGAGCCGTGGCGCCGGAGCTGCGGGCTTGACCTATGCGGCCTTCACTCTATTGGGGCTGGCCGCGCCCGTGCTGGGAAGCTGGGCCGACCGAACCGGCCGTCATCGCGATCTGCTGATCTGGGGATCGGCCGGCGCGGGCCTGTTGCTGTTGCTGTTCGAACCGGCGAATGGCGCGTTTCGTATCATGCTCGCCGCCTGCGCCGGGCTGGGTGTGGTGGCGGCGACGGTTGCCGGCAATGTGCTCGCGATCCAGGGATTTCCAGACGCTGCATGGGACGGTCGCGTCGCACTGCTGCAGCGCTTCGTCAGTGCCGGGCAAGTGATCGGGCTGGTGGGCGCCGGCTTGCTCGCGCGTAGCCATCCAGGGCGCGGCTTCCTGTGTGCCGGGCTGGCCCTGCTGGCCGCCAGCGCGCTTGCCGTCGTATCAGCGCCTGCCCGCGTACCCCGCGACCCGCGGGACAAGCCGTTACCCAAGCCAATGGTCGGCGGCGACGCCGGAATCACCGGACCGCATCATCGGGGACATCATATTCCGTTGCAGGAGCTCGGTGCGTATCTTCGCGTGATCAACCGGCCGCTGCGGCGATTTCTGATTGTCTGGCTGATCGCTTACCCGGCCATGAATGGGCTAGCCACGCTGTTCCCCGTTGCCATGATCAGGCAGTTCGGAATGCAACCAATTCTGCCGTCGGGCGCCTATGCGATAGGGGTGGCGGCGAGCCTGATGCTCTATACTCCTGTTGGGGCGGCCACCCATCGGCTGGGTGGTGAGCGTATGCTGATGCTGGGGCTTGGCGCCCGGCTTGTGTTGTTGGCCGCTCTCGGTCTGCTGAGCCTGGCGCGGGCCGACTGGGCAGGGTGGCTGGTGCTGGTCGGGTTTGCACTGATCCAGTTCGTGTGGCCGCTGCTCAGTGTTTCCGCCAATTCGCTTTCCATACGGCTTGCACCGAACGCGCGCGGCGAGAGCATCGGGTTGTTCAACGCCACGACCTCGCTGGCGTCGTCAGTTGGATCGGCAATTGCCGGCGCGATCTTTGGTTTGTTGGGCTTCGCCGGACTGGCGGCGGTTACATTCGTGACGGTATCGATTGCGCTGCTGTTGGCGGCTGCCTGGTTGCCGAAGGGGCAGCGGTGAGCCGTTGTCCGGTTGGCAACGACCTTATCCGAGTACGGGGCGCGCTCTGTCGGAGACGTGGATGGCCGGGACAAGCCATGGACAAGCCCGGC
>DATDIC010000514.1:0-3212 GCA_036521275.1 Acetobacteraceae bacterium | reverse complement strand
CTTAGGGCTAGAGCTCGTCATGAAGTAATAGAATCAACCGTTATTTCCGCGGAAAGCGGGAATCCGGCAGCGGCGGCCTGGATTCCCGCTTTCGCGGGAATGACGAGATGATGCGGGAATGACGAGATGACGCGGTTGTTTCCGAACGACCCCCCAGGGCGATGCGCGGTAGAGCGATCCCGCGCTATGCAGCGCGGTCCTGGCGCGGGTCGACGCGGCTGCTTTCCTGGATGTGGGTTGCGAGCGCATCGGTGACCGGCTGACGGGCGTGGCGCGCCTTCGTCAGCACGATCCCGTATTCCGGCAGCATCGGCAGTCCCTCGTCCGGGCGGACCGGCCGCAGCCCCTCCGGCAGCCAAGCCTGGGCGGAGATGGTTACAGCCAGCCCGGCCAGCACTGGCAGGTGGGTGCCCACCTGTGAGCCCGAGGTGTAGGCCACGCGATAGCGGCGGCCGGCGCGCTCCAGGGCCTGCACGGCGGCGCACCCCCAGTCGCAGCCGCGACGATCGTCCAGCGGTTCCGCGCTGGCGAGTGCCAGCGGCAATGGATCCAGCCGATGCGGCGAATAGCGCGTGGAGGTTACCCATGCGAGCCGACCACGCCAGAGCGGCGTGACGGACATGGTGGAAAGCACGGAGTCGCTCGACAGAAGCGTGAGGTCCAGTTCGTCACGGCGGATGTGCTGGATCAGTTCGGCGGATGGTTCGCACAGCACGTCCACCTGCACGGCCGGATGGCTTTCGGCGAAGCGCTTCAGGATCGGCGGAAGATACCCGAACGCGTAATCGTCGGGCGTGCCGAGCCGGACCGTACCGGCGATCTGCGGGGCGCGGAAGGTGGTCATGACCTCGTCGTTGAGGGCGAGGATGTCCCGGGCGCGTGACAGCAGATATTGCCCATGCGGCGTCAGGTCTACCGAGCCGCCCTTGCCGCGGGTGAGGACGGGCTGGCCGAGCATATCTTCCAACCGTTTTATCTGCATCGACACCGCCGATTGCGTGCGCCCGACCAGGGACGCCGCGCGCGTGAAGCTGCGCACCTCCGCGATCAACACGAAGGCACGCAGGAGATCGGTATCGAGCGACTGAGGCAGATTCATAAGCATCAATATCGGTGATCTACTTCATAAGCGCAATTCGTTTTACTGATGTACGGGGGCGCACCAGATGAGCATTGCACCATTCGGAACGTTACAGGAGGTGCCCCATGGCAACCCGATCGCTGACCCATTCATTCCTGACAGATTCGCCGGTACCGGCACCACGCCCCGGACGGACGGGCACAGTTGCCGTGCCGCGGCAACGTCCGCCACGCCTGGCGCTGGCCTGGACGTTGATACGTGATGCGTACCGCCGATACCGGTCACGGGCCCTGCTGTCGCGGCTTGACGCCTATCAGCTCAAGGATATCGGGCTGAGCTTCGCCGAGGCGGAGAACGAGGCGAACAAGCCATTCTGGCAGCGCTGAGCAGATCCGGGGGAGCCCTGTCGCGGCAGGGCTCCCGCCGGCCCTTCTCACAAGACTCTCAAGACTCTTGGCATGGCCTGCGGAATAGCGGCGTTGCTGGTTTCACATACCGGTCGGTCGGCGCGATAATCGTTGCCGGCATTGCCAAGCGGTCTCCGCGACGCACATAACAGGCACCATGACCCGCCGCGCCTCGCGACCCCGGGCCTACGCTCCCGACCCGGCGGCGCCGGGGCGGTGCTGCGACCTGCCGGGTTGCCCGGCCGCGGGCGAGTATCGCGCCCCGAAATCCCGGCGAGACCTGAAAGAGTACTGGTGGTTTTGCCTGGAGCACGTACGGGCCTACAACGCCGCTTGGGACTACTACAAGGGCATGACGCCGGGGGAGATCGAAGCCGAGCTGCGCAGGGACACGGCCTGGCAGCGCCCAAGTTGGCCCCTTGGCCGCCTGGGCGCCGCGAATTGGCAGGATGAGGTGTTGCGTGATCCGCTGGACATCCTGGCGGCCGGGCAGTTCCGGCACCGGACGGAGCGGCCCGCTGGCGGGACCCCCCCGGACCTGCGGGAGCCGTTGCAGACGCTGGGGCTATCCTGGCCCCTGACCATGCCGGCGCTGAAGGCGCGCTATAAGGAGCTGGCGAAGCGCCACCATCCGGATGCGAATGGCGGCGACCGCATGGCGGAGGAACGGCTGAAGACGATCAATCTCGCCTACGCCACATTGCGGTCCCGACTTACGGCAGGGGAGCGCGTCGCGGCAGCACGCTGACGACCCGCCCACCTTTACACAGATTCCACCCCGACTAGAATTTTCCGCGAACGCACAGGACATGCCGGCTGATGAACAAGGTCACTTCTCTCGCCGAAATCCGCCCAACCTCCGCGATCGACCTTCCGGATACGAAGGTGGTCGCCCGTGAGGCATTCGATATCGAGACCGACATGGTGGTGCCGGCCTTTTCCGTCCGCACCGAACATGTACCGGACGTAGACCTTGCCTACCGGTTCGACCGTGAGACCACGCTGGCGATCCTTGCCGGTTTCGCGTTCAACCGGCGAACCATGATCCAGGGCTATCACGGCACCGGCAAATCGACGCATATCGAGCAGGTGGCCGCGCGACTGAACTGGCCCTGCATCCGAGTCAATCTCGACAGCCATATCAGCCGCATCGACCTGATCGGCAAAGACGCCATCGTGCTGCGCGACGGCAAGCAGGTCACCGAGTTCCGCGAAGGCATCCTGCCGTGGTGCTTGCAGCACGCCTGCGCCCTGGTGTTCGACGAATACGACGCCGGCCGGCCGGACGTGATGTTCGTGATCCAGCGCGTGCTGGAGGTGGAGGGCAAGCTGACCCTGCTGGATCAGAACCGGGTGATCCGGCCGCACCCCTCGTTCCGGCTGTTCTCCACGGCCAATACCGTCGGGCTCGGCGACACCACCGGGCTGTATCACGGCACCCAGCAGATCAATCAGGGGCAGATGGACCGCTGGAACATCGTCGCCACGCTGAACTACCTGCCGCACGCACTGGAGACGTCGATCGTGCTCGCCAAGATGGACGTCGATGACGACGACAAGGCGATGAAGAAGCGGGTGGAGGCCATGGTCGCGCTGGCCGACCTGACGCGCGCCGGCTTCATCAACGGCGACATCTCGACCGTCATGTCGCCACGTACGGTCATTACCTGGGCCGAGAACGCGCGGATTTTTGGCGACATCGGCTTCGCCTTCCGGATGACGTT
>DATDIC010000513.1:0-3905 GCA_036521275.1 Acetobacteraceae bacterium | reverse complement strand
CCCCGAGACGCAGCGCATCAGCCTGGGCATGAAGCAGCTCGAGGCCGATCCGTGGGAGGGGGTGGCGGCGAAGTATCCGCCGGGTGCCAAGTTCTCGGGCCGCGTCACCAACATCACCGATTACGGCGCCTTCGTCGACCTCGGCGGCGTCGACGGGCTGCTGCACGTCACCGATATCGCCTGGCGGCGCATCAATCACCCGTCCGAGGCTTTGCAGATCGGCCAGCAGGTCAAGGTGCAGGTGATCCGGTTCAACCCGGAGACGCAGCGCATCAGCCTGGGCATGAAACAGCTCGAAGCCGATCCATGGGAAGGCGTGGCGGCGAAATACCCGCCGGGAGCCAAGTATACGGGCCGCGTTACCAACATCACCGACTACGGCGCCTTTGTGGAGCTGGAGCCCGGGGTCGAAGGCCTGGTGCACGTCTCCGAAATGTCCTGGACCAAAAAGAACGTTCACCCGGGCAAGATCGTCTCCACCAGCCAGGAGGTGGAGGTCATGGTGCTCGACGTGGATGCCGGCAAGCGGCGCATCTCGCTCGGGCTCAAGCAGGTGCAGCGCAACCCGTGGGAGCAGTTCGTGGACGAGCATCCGATCGGCTCGGTGGTCGAGGGCGAGATCCGCAACATCACGGAATTCGGCCTGTTCATCGGCCTGTCGGCGGATATCGACGGCATGATCCACATGTCCGACATCTCCTGGGACGAGCCAGGGGAACTGGCAATCGCCAAATACAACAAGGGCGACGTGGTGAAGGCCAAGGTGCTCGACGTCGATGTGGAGAAGGAACGCATCAGCCTCGGCATCAAGCAGCTCAGGGACGATCCGGCGGCGGCTGCACTGGAAGGCATCCACAAGGGCAGCGTCGTCACCTGCATCGTCACCGCGGTGCAGTCGAACGGGATCGAGGTGAAGGTCGGCGACGTCCTGACCGGCTTCATTCGCCGCTCGGAGCTGGCGCGCGACAAATCGGACCAGCGGCCGGACCGGTTCGCGGTGGGCGAGAAGGTGGATGCCAAGATCACCGCAGTGGACCGCTCGGCACGCAAGCTCCAGCTTACGATCAAGGGCAAGGAGGTCGAGGAAGAGAAGCAGGCGATGGCAGAATACGGCTCGTCCGATTCCGGCGCATCGCTGGGCGATATCCTTGGCGCGGCGATCCGGCGACGCAATCAGCAGGCGCAGACGGAGCAGTGATCGAGCGGAGGGATCGACGGCGGGACCGGTGGCGCGTGCCACCGGTCCTGATCCTCGGTCACTGATAGCTGTCGCTGGAAACCGACCTGCTGATCGATCGGCGGCGGCTCAAGCGCCACCTGGTGTTCTGGCGCGTGTTGACCGTTCTGGTCGTGGTGGTCGCCGTTTTGGTCGGCCTGCGCGGCCATGGCCTGATCGGGGGCGGCGCGTACGTCGCCCGCGTGCCGGTGAACGGCATAATCACTGATGATCCAAAGCTGGTCGAAGTCGTCCGCAAGCTGGGCGATGACCGGTCGGTGCGCGCGGTGCTGCTGGCGATCGACAGTCCCGGCGGCAGCGTGGGCGGGGGCGAGGCGCTCCACGACGTGATTGCCGCCATCGCCGTGAAAAAGCCGGTCGTCGCGGTGATGGGCGGGCTCGCCGCCTCGGCCGGGTACATGATCGCCGTGCCGGCCAACCGGATCTTTGCCCGGCAGGGTACGCTGACCGGCTCCATCGGCGTGTTCCTGCAATCCGCCGATGTTTCGGGGCTGCTGGGCAAGCTCGGCATCACCGCCGAGGTGATCAAGTCCGGCCCCCTGAAAGACGAGCCGAGCATTGTGGCGCCGCTGTCGCCGGAGGGGCGGAGTATGCTGCAAGGGCTCGTGATGAACCTGTACGACCAGTTCGTCGCGATGGTAGCGAGCGGACGGCACATGGATCCCGCCAAGGTGCGCCAGTTGGCGGACGGGCGGCCGTATACGGGACAGCAGGCGTTGCAACTCGGGCTGATCGATGCGATCGGCGGCGAGCACGAGGCGCGAACCTGGCTGGCGTCGGCCAAGAATGTTTCGGCCGATCTGCCGGTGCGGGATGTCTCCACCGAAGGGTTCGCCGCGCGGGCGATTTACGGCAGTCTTGGCCAGATGCTGGACGGGTTTTGGAAAACCGTTGTTTCACAATGGGTTACTGTTGACCTTCCGCAAGCTCTCTGGCAACGTTCCGGCGGTTGAACCGTCGGGAAAAGGAGCCGGGCCGCGACCCCGGCGCGCGGAATGACGAAATCCGAGCTGATCGGCGAACTGGCCGAAGCCAATCCGCATTTGCGTGCGGCCGATGTCGAGGTGATCGTGGCGACGATCTTCGATGAGATCAGCCGCGCCCTCGCGCGTGGCGAACGGGTGGAGCTGCGTGGCTTCGGCGCCTTCACCGTGAAGCGCCGCAACGCCCGGACCGGGCGCAATCCGCGCACCGGAGAGGCGGTTCCGGTGGACGAGAAAGCGGTGCCATTCTTCAAGGCCGGCAAGGAGCTGCGGGAGCGTGTCAATCGTGGCCAGCCTGCCTCACGCGGCCCCGATCGACGCGCCACCGCCTGAGCCGCAAATGCGCCTGCTTGTCGCCACTCCGTTCCTGTTGCTCCTGGTGCTGTTCGCGCTGTCCAACCGGCAGCCGGTAGCGATCGGCCTGTGGCCGACCGATCTGACCTGGCAGGTGCCGCTGTCGATCGCCATCCTGATCGCGGCGGGCTTGGCGTTCCTGATCGGCGCGCTGCTGGTCTGGATCTCGGAATTGGGGCAGCGTCGGCGGGCACGGCGGGCGGAGGCAACTGTCCAGATGCTGGAGGAGCAGGTGCGGAGCTTGCAGGCGCGTCTTGGCGCGGCACCGCTGCCGCCACCGGCGTCTTGAATGTCGGAACGGCTGATCGTTGCGCTCGATACGGCTGACCTTTCGCAGGCGGCGGTATGGGGCGCCTCGGTTGCACCACATTGCGGACTCTTCAAGCTGGGACTGGAATTCTTCGCGGCCAACGGGCCGACTGGCGTGGAAGCTGTGCGGGGACGCCCCGTTTTCCTGGATCTGAAGCTGCACGATATTCCCAATACGGTGGCCGGCGCGGTGCGCGCGGTGCTGCCGCTGCGCCCGCGCATGATCACGCTGCATGCGGCTGGTGGGGCGGCGATGATCACAGCCGCGCGGCAGGCGGCGGATGCGGCCGGTGCGGCACGTCCGCTCCTGCTGGCAGTGACCGTACTGACGAGCCTCGATCAAGCTGACCTGTCTGCGACGGGGATTCACCAGGGTACTGGCGATCAGGTGCTGCGGTTGGGCCGGCTTGCAGTTGCGGCCGGTGCCGACGGACTGGTGTGCAGCCCGCTAGAGGTTGCGGTGCTGCGTGAATCGCTGGGCGCGGGACCGAAGCTGGTGGTCCCGGGCATCCGGCCCGCCGGCTCGGCCCGTGGCGATCAGGCCCGGGCAATGACGCCGGTGCAGGCAATCGCTGCGGGCGCCGACTGGATCGTCGTCGGCCGGCCGATCACGACCGCCGCCGATCCCGCCGCGGCGGCCGCCGCCATCGCGGCTTCGATCGCATGAGCGTGCGGGTCAAAATCTGCGGGATCAACGACGCCGCCGGCTTCGATGCCGCGATCGAGGCGGGGGCTGACTGGGTCGGGTTCGTATTTTTCCGGCCCTCGCCGCGGTGGGTCTCGCCACAGGGCGCGGCGGCGCTATCAGGCCGCATGGATGGAGGGCCCGGGCGCATCGGCCTGTTCGTCGAACCGACAGATGCGGAGGTGGCGGAGGTTCTGGCCGACGTGCGGCTGGGTGCCCTGCAGCTCTATGTCACGCCAGAGCGGGCGGACGCCCTGCGGACCCGGTTCGGGCTGCCGGTATGGCGCGCGGTCGGTATTGGCTCGGCGGCCGATCTGCCGGAACGGGCGGGGCTGGC
>DATDIC010000512.1:0-5329 GCA_036521275.1 Acetobacteraceae bacterium | reverse complement strand
ATCGCCGGTGCCCCAGGCCGACCGGTATTCCGGGTTCAACCAGATGATCCGCTTCGCCCGCTGTGCCAGGCTGGAAACGATCTCGGTGCGCGGATCGGTGCGGTTGCCGCGGGCGTCGCCAAGAATGATGATCGTCGTCTTGTTGGTGACCTGCGTGCCCCAGCCGTCCTCGAAATCCGCCAGCGAGTTCCCGTAATTCGACGAACCGTAGCCGATCGTCCGCATGATCTCGTCGATCGCCGCCTCGATCTCTTGTTTTTCCAGGATATCGCTCACTTCGATCAGCGAGCCGGCGAAGGCGAATGACCGGATATCCGACAGCGCCTCGTGCACGGCGTAAAGGAACATCAGCAGGAACTGCGCCATCGGCGCGACCGAGCCGGACACGTCGCACAGCACCATCACGCGAGGCTTCTCGATGCGCTTCTGCTTCCACACGGTGATGAACGGCACGCCGCCCCAGCCCATGTTCCGCCGCATCGTGCGGCGTATATCCAACTGCCCGCGCAACCGCCGCCGCCGCGTCTTGGCGTAGCGCGCCGCCAGCTTCTTCGCCATGGCGCGCACCAGCACGCGCATGCGGTCCAGGTCGCGCCGTTCCAGGTTGGACAGCCGCGCGCTCTTCAGCAGCTCTTCACGGAAGCGTTCAGTTTCGCCGCGGGCGAACAACACCAGGTGGCGTTCGACGAAATCGCGCAGCGCGTCGCGCAGGGCCTCGATCCGCGCATCCAGCCGGCCGGCGTGCACGATCGCCTCGTCGGTTCCGGTCTGCCGCAGCGCCTCGATCTCGCGTTCCAGGGCGCGCAGCCCCATGCGGTCCAGGATGCGCCGCGCATACAGGTTCTTCTGCGTGAAGAACCTGATATTCTCCAGTCCCGCATCGTGCGCCGCCTGCTCCATCGCCGCCGCCAGTGCGGCGCGGTCGTCACTCAGCAGCATCTGCCCGAGCGTGGCGCCGCTGCCCTGGCCCCCCGCGCCATCGCCGTCGGCGGGCGGGTCCCGTGCCGACATCGGCTCGGGCGGCACCGGCAATTCCATCGCATCCGGCGCCGCGAATTCATCGCGCTTGAAATAGAGTTCGAAACACTCCTCGAACAACCCCTTCTCGTCCGGCGTCTTCGCCAGCACGAGCCCCAGCGTGTCCTTCAGCACCGAGCGGTCGCTGAACCCGACCACATCGACGGCGCGCGCCGCATCGATGCCCTCGGCCGCCGAAACGCGCAGTCCGGCGCCGCGCGCGACTTGCAGGAAGCGCCGCAGCGGTTCGCTGGCGGATGCCGGCGCGGGCATTAGACCGTTACGCCGGCGTCCTGCCGGGCCTTGTGCGTCAGCGTGGCGATCTGCTTGTTGGCGATTTCGATGTCGGCTTCGAATTTCAGCAGCTCGTTCAGCGTGTCGCGCACCAGGTCCACCTCCAGCACCCCGGCGTGCAGCAGCACCAGCACCCGCGCCCAGTCGATCGTTTCGCTGACCGAGGGCACCTTCTTCAGGTCCAGCACCCGCAACTGCTGCACGAAGCTGACAAGCTGGCGCAGCAGCTTCGCCTCGATGCCCGGCACGCGGGAGTTGATGATCTGCGCTTCCAGCCGCTCATCAGGGAAGCCGATATGCAGATGCAGGCAGCGCCGCTTCAACGCGTCCCCCAGATCGCGCGTGCTGTTCGAGGTTAGCAGCACGATCGGCGTCGTCACCGCGGCGATACAGCCGATTTCGGGGATCGTCACCTGGTAGTCGGACAGGATCTCCAGCAGGAACGCTTCGAACTCCTGGTCCGATTTGTCCACCTCATCGATCAGCAGCACCGCGCCGCCGGGCTGCTGCAGGGCGCGCAGCAGCGGCCGAGGCTCGAGAAACTGTTCCGAGAAGAACACGTCGCCGAAATCATGCAGCTTGTTCAGTGCGGCAACCAGCCCGTCGGCCTCACCGATCACCGAGCCGATCTTGTCCTTCAGGATCTGGGTGTAGAGAAGCTGCTTGCCGTATTTCCATTCGTACAGCGCCTTGGCTTCGTCCAGGCCCTCGTAGCACTGCATGCGGATCAGCGGCAGTTCCATCCAGGTGGCGACCGACTTGGCCAACTCGGTCTTGCCGACGCCGGCCGGACCCTCGACCAGGATCGGCTTCTGCAAATGATGGGCAAGATAAACCGCCGTCGCGATCTGTCTGCTTGGAATATAGCCGGCCGACCGCAAGCCCTGCTCCACCGCTTCGATCGAGGGCAGGGCCAGGGGCGATCCCGGCGGAGGCGCGTCGTTCACTGGAGGCTCCGCTACTGTTCAGTAGGTGCCTGCCAGCCGGGGGGCGGAATGTCAAACGCGACATTGCCTGTATCCGCGCGCCTGGCGCGGTGCTGCCCGGGCAGAGCAACTGCGCGGCGGCGGAAGTCATCCACCACATACGGCGGGGATATGGCCATCTCGATTGTTGCCGACTTCGTGGAAAGGAGATGTGTGCGGATTAACACCGTGGTCGAACCCGTGGCTGGTGCAAGCCCGAATGTACTTATCCCTCCGGTCCATCGAATTTTCGCCCTCCAAAATGAAGTAAAACCAGCCGATTCCTGTGCATGCCACAACTTGACCCGATGCGTTTTCAAGATGGTAGGTGGGAACCGGTGCTGGGACGCATGACGTCAGGGCCTGCAATACACACGCCGCCCCGGTAGCCAAGCGCACTCGCTTCAATAGCGAAGCAACAGGCATTGGTCCCCCGAGTCACGGCTCATTTTCAAGAACTGCTGCGCGCGCCACCACGAAACACAGCGCGTCAGCCTGACGCTGCCGTCCCACGTGCCAGTCGCGTCCGGCGATACAGCGCCGCGATCGGCACGCGAAAGTCGATGCTGGTCAGCTCCAGCATTTCGTCCTCGATCACCAGCGCACGCTCGGGCCAATTCCCTTCCGCATCGCGGCGCAACAGGTGCGCTCGGATCCTGACGCTATCGACGACCAGGATCTCCTTCACGCTGGGGATTGTCGTGTAGGACCAGATGTTGGTCCAGGTCTCGGACTGGTTGGTGGGTGAGAGTACTTCCACAAGAAGTACCGGATCGCTCAGGGTATGCTCTTCCTCCCGCACGTCGGTGCAGGTTACCGCCACATCGGGCACACGAAAGTTGATGTCCGCCTGGACGCGTGGCACGACGCCGGCGGGACCCATCGCGGTGCATGGGCTTCCTCGCTCAGCCAGATGATTCCCGATCAGTCTGAGCAACTCCGCCTGAATCACGGCGTGGGTCCGGTTCGGCGGCGCCATCGCCTGCGGCTCGCCGTCTACCAGTTGCCACCGAATGTTGGGTGGCGCGTCCCAGGCCAGGAACTCCGCCAAGTCCATCACAGGGGAATCTTCCGCGCTGCTTCCGACATGCCCCCACCATAGCACACCGCCCGCCGCCACCACATCTCCATGTGGTGCCCCACCCAACCCCCGCCTAGACTGGCGCCCGATAGGACGGCAGAGGGACGCCCAGCCCATGGACTTCCACATCACCCCCCAGCAACGCGACATGGTCGCCTCCGTCCGCGAGCTCGCGCAGTCGGACTTCAAGCCCGTCGCCCAGCGCGGGATGGATGGCACGTTCCCGTGGGAGAACATGCGCAAGCTTGCCGCGCTCGGCGTGCTGGGCATGTCGGTGCCGGAGGAATATGGCGGCCTGGGACTGCCGATCCTCGACACCGCGCTGATCCTGGAGGAAATTGCGAAAGTCTGTTACGTCACCGCGATGGCGACGCTGGGCGAGGCTGGCGTGCAGACCCGTGTAATCGCCCGCTATGCGCCCACCGCCATCCGTGACCGTATTCTCCCCCGCGTGGTCAGCGGCGACTGCCTGCTGGCGATCTGCATGACCGAGCCGCATGCCGGCACCGACGTCGCCAACTACCGCACCAACGCCCGCATCGTCGGCGACCGGGTGATCCTGAAAGGCACCAAGACGCTGATCAGCCGCGCGCCCGAAGCCGGCATGTTCATCGTCTTCACCCGCGTCGACGGCAGGCCCGGCCGCGAGGGCATCGGCTGCGTCCTGCTGGAACCCGACACCAAGGGCTTCGAGGTAACCGGCACCTTCCACACCATGGGCGGGGAGAACCTGCACGAGATCCAGTTCAACGACTGTGATCTTCCACTTGAAAACCTGGTGATCCGCGAAGACGGCTTCCGCAAACTCCTCTCCGCCTTCAACACGCAGCGCTGCCTGAACCCGTCGATCTCGCTCGGGCTGGCGGAGGGGGCGTTCGACGAGGCGGTGAACTATGTCCGCGAACGCACCGTGTTCGGCAAGCCGATCGCCGACCACCAGGGCATCCGCTGGAAGCTGGCGGACATGTTCAAGGACATCGAGGCGGGCAGGGGCCTGTTGTATCGCGCGTGCCTGACCGCCAACCCGTTCCCCGACCCGTTCATGGCCGCGGCGGCAAAGGTGTTCAACAACGAGATGGCGCTGCGCGTCACCAGCGAGGCAGTGCAGTTGCACGGCGGCTTCGGCTTCACTGACGAATACCCGGTGTCGCGGCTGTATCGCGGCGCCCGCTACGGCACCATCGGCGGCGGCACCTCGGAGACGCTGCGCGACCTGATGGGCAAGAAGATCGTCGGCGACACCGATGTTGGGCAGGGCATTCTCGGGCTCGGGACGTATTGAGGTGCTGCTGATCGAGGCCGATGGCAAGGCGCTGTTTGCAGAGCACGGTATCCCGGTGCCGGGTAGCGTGCTGGCGACGGCGCCTCCGGTCACCGGACTGCCCGGCATCGGGCCGTGGGTCGTCAAGGCGCAGGTGCCTGTCGGCGGCCGCGGCAAGGCCGGCGGTGTATTGCATTGCGCGTCGTCGCCGCAGGTCGACGCGGCGGTGCGACAACTCCTGGGGACGTGGCTGAAGGGCCATCGGGTGGATTCCTGCCTGGTAGAGCAGGCGATGGAGGGCGAGGAACGGTATCTCGCGGTGATGGTGGATGCGGCCAGCTATGGCGTGCGCGCGATCTACGCCGCGCAGGGCGGGGTGGAGATCGAACGCTCCAATGCCGCGGTGGGCCGCGTCTGCGCGCCGGAGGTCGAGGCGATTGCCGCCGCGGTCACGGAACTGGCAGCGGACGAACCGCCGGCCCGGCGCGATGCAATCGTGGCAATCGGGCGCAAGCTGGCGACGCTGCTGCTGGAGCACGAACTGGCATTGGCGGAGATCAATCCGCTGTTCGTCTCGGCGTTCGGCTGTGTGGCGGGCGATGCCAAGGTGGTGGTCGATCTGAACGCGGTGGAACGCCAGCCACGCATTTCCGCCCTGATCGAAGCGCGGGCCGAAATCTATGCCGATGCGAACCGCACGCTGCGCGAGGG
>DATDIC010000511.1:0-8510 GCA_036521275.1 Acetobacteraceae bacterium | reverse complement strand
TATTGGGACTGGCGGCCCATGCTGGCAGCGAACGAAACCGGCTTCTTCCCCTATACGCCAGGCACCAACCTGCTGTACGGGCTGAACGAGGCAGTGACGATGCTGCTTGAAGAAGGCTTGCCCAACGTGTTCGCCCGCCACGACCGGCATGCGGAGGCCACCCGTCGCGCGGTGCGGCGCTGGGGGCTGGAGGTGCAATGCCTCGATCCGCGCCACTATTCGTCATCGCTGACCGCGGTCCGGCTGCCAGAGGGCCACAGCGCCGACAAGCTGCGCGCGACCATCCTGGAGAAGTACAACATGAGCCTGGGGAACGGGCTCGGTGTTCTTAAGGACCGCGTATTCCGCATCGGCCATCTGGGGGATTTCAGCGACCTGATGCTGATCGGCACGCTGGGGGGCGTGGAGATGGGGTTGCGGGCGGCCGGCGTGCCGCACCAAACAGGCGGCGTGCAGGCAGCGATGGATTTCCTGGCCGGGAATGCCTGAGGCGCCCTCACCCGCCATGCTGCGCATGGCGACCTCTCCCGCGAAGCGGGAGAGGTGGGGTCTGGCGCAAAGGTTGCGCAAGGAGACGCAAGCGGAGGTGCTGTTCGGGGTGGCGGACCGCGGACGGTACGCCACCGATGCGTCGATCTATCAGGTGGAACCGATCGGCGTGGTCGTGCCGCGCCGCATCGAAGATGTGACGGCAACGCTGGCGATCGCGCGGGAGGAAGGGATACCGGTGCTGGCCCGCGGCGGCGGCACCAGCCAATGCGGGCAGACGGTCAATCGCGCGCTGGTGGTGGATTTCTCCAAGCACCTGCGGCGCGTGCTGTATATCGATCCGGCAGCACGCACCGCGCTGGTGGAGCCGGGCATCGTGCTCGGCCACCTCAATGCCGCGCTGAAGCCGCACGGGCTGTTCTTTCCGGTCGATCCGTCCACCCACGCGCGCTGCACCATCGGCGGCATGGCCGGCAACAATTCCTGCGGCTCCAAGTCCATCCGCTACGGCCTGATGGCCGACAACGTGAACGCCATCGACGCGCTGCTGGCCGACGGCACGCGCCACCGGTTCGGCCTGCTGCCGGACAATCTCGGCGCCGACATGCCGGCCCGCATCGCCGACCTGGTGCAGCGGCTGCGTGCCCTGGGGGCATCGGAAGCCGAGGAGATCGCAGCACGGTTTCCCCGGCAACTGCGCCGCGTCGGCGGCTACAATATCGACGCACTGACCCCGGCGTCCCGCGCCGCCGGGCGGGAGAATCTGGCCCGGCTGCTGGTCGGCTCCGAAGGCACGCTCGCCGTGTCCGCGGCGATCGAACTCGCGCTGCAGCCGATCAAGCCGCGCAAGGTCGTCGGCATCTGCCAGTTCCCCAGCTTCCGCGCCGCCATGGAGGCGACGAAGCACCTGGTTGCGCTTGATCCGGAAGCGGTGGAGCTGGTCGATCGCACCATGATCGATCTCGGCCGTGGCATCCCCATCTACCGCCCGCTGATCGAGCGCATGCTGATCAACGAGCCGGACAGCCTGCTGCTGGTGGAGTTTCACGGCCACGACGACGCGCCGCTGCTGGCGAAGCTGAACGAACTGGAAACCGCCATGGCCGATCTCGGCCATCCCGGCCAGGTGGTTCGCGCCATCGACGCGTCCTTCCAGGCCGGCATCGCCGAGGTGCGCGAGGCCGGGCTGAACATCATGATGTCGATGAAAGGCGATGCCAAACCGGTTTCCTTCATCGAAGATTGCGCGGTCGGCCTGGACGACCTGGCCGACTACACCGAACGGCTGAACGACGTGTTCGCCCGCCACGGCACCAAGGGCACCTGGTACGCGCACGCCTCGGTTGGCTGCCTGCACGTGCGCCCGGTGCTGAACATGAAAGACCCGGCGGATGTCACGACGATGCACGCGGTCGCCGAGGAATGCTTCGCCTTGGTGCGCGAATACAAAGGCTCGCACAGCGGCGAGCACGGCGACGGGCTCGCGCGCAGCGAATTCCACCAATCCATGTTCGGCCCCCGCATCGTGCACGCGTTCGAGACCGTGAAGGATGCGTTCGACCCCACCGCCCTGCTCAACCCGAACCGCATCGTGCGGGCGCCGCGCATGGATGACCGCACGCTGTTCCGCTACCATCCGGACTACGCTCCGGGCACCGGCTTCACCCCGCAACTGGATTGGTCAGCGCATCCCGGACCGCTCGGCGGCATGCTCGGCGCGGTGGAGATGTGCAACAACAACGGCACTTGCCGCGCCTTCGATGCCGGGGTGATGTGCCCGAGCTACCGCGTCACCCGCGACGAGGAACACGTCACCCGCGGCCGCGCCAACACGTTGCGCCTGGCCCTCACCGGCCAGTTGGGACCGGACGCGATGGCCTCCGACGAGGTAGCGGCGGCGATGTCGCTTTGCGTCTCCTGCAAAGGGTGCCGGCGAGAATGCCCGACCGGCGTCGACATGGCGAAGATGAAGATCGAGGTGCTGGCAGCGCGCGCCGCCCGTCACGGCCTGTCCCGGCGCGACCGCATCATCGCTGCGCTGCCGCGCATCGCCCCGCTCGCCTCGCGCATGCGGCTGGTTGCCAATGCGCGCAATCACAGCCCGACGCTGCGGCGCCTGGGCGCACGCTGGTTCGGCTTGGCCGCCGACCGCCCATTGCCGGCATGGGACGCGAATCCGTTCCAGGATAACGAGATTGACGCACTCCTGACGCCCGCCACCCCACCCGTCATGCCGACGATCCCACCCGTCATGCCCGCCACCCTACCCGTCATGCCCGCGAAAGCGGGCATCCAGACCCCTCGCCCGGACATGCATGTCGCCGCGCTGGATTCCCGCTTTCGCGGGAATGACGGGGGGGAGCGGGTCTTTCTCCTCGCGGACACCTTCAACCGCTGGTTCGAACCCGAGAACCTGCGCGCCGCCATCCGCGTCCTGCGCACCGCCGGCTATCGCGTCATGCTGCCATCCGCTGGCAAGCGCCCACTTTGTTGCGGCCGCACCTATCTTGCCGCCGGCCTGGTCCAGCAGGCGCGCGCCGAAGCGCGCCGCACCCTCGCCGCCCTCTCCGGCGATCATCCGGTCATCGGCCTGGAACCCTCCTGCCTGCTGACCTTGCGCGACGAATTTCCCGCCCTGCTCCCCGGCAGCGCGACGCGCGATCTCGCCGCGCGGGCCATGCTGCTCTCGGAGTTCCTGGCTCGCGAAAACCCGCCGCTTCCGCTCCGCGCCATGCCACTCACCGCGCACGTGCACGGCCACTGCCACCAGAAATCCTTCGGCGCCTTCCCGGATGCACTCTCGGTGCTACGCCGGATACCGGAGCTGACGGTGCAGCCCATCGTCTCATCCTGCTGCGGCATGGCCGGCGCGTTCGGCTACCAGGCGGAAACCCTGCCCGTATCGAAGGCGATGGCGGAAGCTGCGCTGATCCCGGCAGTCCGCGCCGCCGCCCCGGACGCCCTGATCGTTGCCGATGGAACCTCCTGCCGCCACCAGATCGCCGACCTTGCCGGGCGCGAAGCCGTGCATTCGGTCCGCGTGCTGGACCAGGCCCTCATTGCCTGAGGCAACGCTCACGCGCAGCACCCGCTTCTCACCCGCCAAGACCCTCCTGCGCGCCCCGCAGCACCGCCGCGCTTTCCCGCAGCGCCGCTGCCTCTTTCTCGGTCATCGCCGGCTCGAACACCCGCAGCACACCCTCGCGCCCGACCACTGATGGCAGCGACAGCGTCACGCCATAGTTTTCATTGAAACTGCCCACCGGCACCACCGCGCGCTCATCGCGCGCCACCATCTCCGCCAGCCGCGCGCACAGCACGCCGATGCCAAGCTGGCTCGCCCCGATCCCCTCGATGATGGTGATATTCGCGGCCCGCACCGTCTTCTCGATCTCCCCGCGCATCGCCGCCTCGCCGCCGCCGTCGATCTTGTCCAGCGTCACGCCGCCGACCCGCACGCCGGACCACAGAAACACCGCCGAGGTGCCGTGCTCGCCCAGCACCTGCGCCTCCACGCTGCGCGGATCCACTTGCAGCCGCTCCGCCAGATGAAACCGGAAGCGCAGCGAATCCAGCAGCGTGCCGGTGCTCACCACCCGCTCATGCCGTACCAGTTGCCGGGTCAGGAAGGCCAGCGGATCGGGCGGATCGGTGACCACCAGCAGCACGGCACCTGGCGCCGCATCGACGATCAGCGGCACGATCCCGCGATAGATTTCCGCATTCTTCTGCAGCAGCCGCAGCCGGCCCTGCTTGTCGTTCCGATCCGTGGCACCGCCGCTCTTCTCGTTCAGCCCGATCGTGATCATCACCAGCCCGGCGCCGCGCAATTCCTCGTAATCCCCGTCGCGCAGCCGCACCGATTGGGACAGGATGGCGCCATACCGGATATCGGCGATTTCGCCCTCCGCGCGCTCCGGCGTGCGATCGACGACCACGATCTCGTCCGCCGGCCCCCGCATGGTCAGCGCCAGAAGACAGGCACGCCCCACCGCCCCCGCACCAATGATGCCAACTTTCATGCCACCTCCCGCTAAAGCGCCTGGGCCGCTCAACGCCCCGAAGCGCCGCGCAGTTGCGGCCGGTCAGCCCTCCAGCAGTCCGGACAGCGTGCGGTTGAACGCCTCCGCCGCCTCATAGGCCACCCAGTGGCCGGCGCCGGGGATCACGCGGAACCGCAGCCCCGGTTGCAGCGCGCGCATCGCCGCCTCGCGGGCGCCGATATCCGGCAGCGACGGCGCATCCAGGCTGCCCCAGATCCCGTTCACCTGGCAGCGCACCACCGCCAGCGCGTCGCGCAGATACGTCCCGCGGGAGACCAGCGGGCTTTTCAGCCGCGCGTGCCGCGTGTTGCAGTCCTGGATCAGCAGCGCGAGCGCATCGATATGCGCCGGATCGGCGATCATGAGGCTGGCCAGATTGGTCTTGTGCGCCGCCTCCCGCTCGGCCCCGGCAAGGTGGCGAACCTTCGCCAGCGGCGTCGTCCCCCGGGCCAGACCCAGCCCGCCGGAGCCGACGATCGTCACCGACCGTACCCTCTCCCGATCCTGCGCCGCCAGGCACCCGGCGATGACCCCGCCATAGGAAAACCCGGCCAGATCGTATGCGTCTCCGCCCGCCAGCACGGTATCCAGCCCGCGCGCGAGAATCTCCGCCGTATCGTACGGGTCCTCCGGCCTGGACGGCATGTCCGATTCGCCGAATCCCGGCAGGTCGGGCGCGATCACCCGACGGTCCTGGGCAAAGAAGTCAATGTTGCGCACCCAGTGCCGCCACGACCCCGATCCGCCATGCAGCAGCACCAGCGCCGGACCGCTGCCCCAGCAGTGCCATGCCATCCGCCCGGCGCCGCACGGCGTTTCAATCCGCTCGGCCGCAGTGCCGATCAGCTCCAGGATGGCCTCGGGCGTCGCACTCATCGCCACGCTCATCGCCAGAGCCGCAGCCGCGCGGCCGCCTCCGCCATGTCTGCCTCGGGCCCGCAATAGCTGAACCGGATGAACCGGTTGCCGCGCTCGCGGTCGAAATCCACCCCCGGCGTGGCGGCAATCCCCGCCTCCGCCAGCATGCGGGCGCAGAACGCCACGCTATCATTGGACCGCTCGGTGACATCCGCGAACAGGTAGAACGCTCCTTCCGCCGGGCTCAGGCGGTCGAACCCAGCGTCCGGCAGCTCGCGCAGCAGCAAATCCCGTGACCGGCGATACCGCGCCACGTTGGCGGCCAGCTCCTCATGGCAGTCGAACGCCGCTTCGGCGGCAACCTGCGAGATATGCGGCGCGCTGATGAACAGGTTCTGCGCCAGGCACTCCACCGGCCGCACCAAATCTTCCGGCAGCAGCAGCCATCCCACTCGCCACCCGGTCATGCTGAAATATTTGGAGAAGCTGTTGACCACCACGGCGTGCGGACTGAACGAGGCCGCGGTGCTGATCGGGCTATCGTAGTGCAGCCCGTGATAAATCTCGTCGCTGATCAGCCGCACCCCATTCCGGTCGCACCATCTGGCGATGGCGGCCAGCTCGTCCGGGTGCAACATGGTGCCCGCCGGGTTGCACGGGCTGGCCACGATCAGGCCGTCCGGCCGTGGGTCGAGCCGCTCCAGGCTGGCGATATCCGGCTGGAACCGAGTCTGCGGCCCGGCTTCCAGGATCACCGGCCTGATGCCCAGCGCCGTCAGGATATTCACATAGGGCGGATAGAACGGTGCGGTCAGCGCAACCCGGTCACCGGGATCGAATGCCGCCAGGAAGGCCAGCGGAAACCCGCCCGACGCGCCCACCGTCACCGCCACCCGCTCCGGGCTGACCGCCAGTCCATACCAGTCCCGGTAATGCGCCGCGATCCGTTCGCGCAGGCTGCGTCGCCCGAATGCCTCCGTGTAGCCCAGCGGATCGCCGGATCTGAGCGCCGCGGCCGCGGCCCTCAATGCGCCGGCCGGGGCTCCCGTGCCTGGCTGGCCGACCTCCATCCGGATCACCTTCGGCCCATCCGGCGGCAAGGCGGCCTGGCGCGCATTGGCCGCGGCGATCACGTCCATCACCAGGAACGGGGGTGCCGCGGCAGCGCGGCCGGTTTTGAGAGCCATGACGGTTTCTTCGGCAATGCCCGCCGCCGATGCAAGGGGCGCGGAGCAGGGCTGCTTGTCCGAATCGTGACCGGCCGTCCGGTAGCATCGTTACATAAGCGCCTCACATCGTACACGGAGACAGCCCAGGAGACGCTGCAATGTACCAGCAGAATACCAAAGAGACCGCTCGGGCGATGATCAGGCGGCACGGGTTGCAAGCGCAGGCCGTGGCGCTTGAGCGCGTCCAGGAAAAGCGATTGCAGGGCGATACCGAGGGGCTGGATCGCTGGCAGGCGATTTACGCGGCCATTTGCGAGCTGCGGCGCACAGCCTCCCAGAAGATCGGGCCGGAAGAGGTGTTCGACTACCGGTCCTGACGCGCTGAGCCTGCCGCCGCATCGGGCTTCAGCGGAAGGCCGGTCCGGCGGCAGGCAAACTCAGCCGCTTTATGCCAGATCGCACTGAAGGTGGCCCACGTTCGTCGTTGGCGCGAACGCGGGAATTGAAGTCAGTTGTTGGAGTTTCGTGGGCTCTCGCCTGGATGCCTGCTTTCGCGGGCATGACGGGTCACTCTCGCTTGGATGCCCGCTTTCGCGGGCATGACGGGCTTGGTCCGCGCGGGTTGGCCAAAAGATCTCATGGCCAAACAGGTACGCCGTCCAGCCCCGCGGTTTCTGGCAGGCCGCAGATCAGGTTCGCATTCTGCACCGCCTGGCCGGCCGCTCCCTTGCCGAGATTGTCGACCACGCCCATCGCGATCACCAGGTTGCGCTCTGGATCGGCCGCGTAGCTGACGAACGAGAGGTTCGAGCCGGTAGCCCATTTGGTCTGCGGCGGCTTGTCGGTCACGCGGACGAACGCCCGCCCGGCGTAGAAGCGCCGGGCCGCGTCCAAGCACTGGCCCGTGGTGGCGCGGCCGCGGCAGTACATCGTGGCGAGTACGCCGCGGGTCATCGGCACCAAGTGTGGCGTGAACACCAGCCCGGCCGCGCTGCCGCCGCTCAGCCGCTCGATTGTCTTGGCCATCTCGGGCATGTGGACGTGCTTGAGCAGACCGTAGGGCACCAGGTTCTCGTTGCTCTCGGCGTAGCCGAACTTGCTGTCGGCGCCGCCCCGGCCGGCACCGGAGATGCCGGTTTTGGCGTCGATCACGATGTTGCCAGGCTCGATCAGCTTGTTGGCCAGCAGCGGCGCCAGCGCGTTCAGCGCCGCCGCGGGGAAGCAGCCGGGGTTGGCAACGCGGATCTGACCCTCGATCTGGGCTGGCCAGACGTCGGCCAGGCCGTACGCCCAACCCTCGACGTAGCGGTGGTCGCCGCCGATGTCGACGATCTTCACGTCCTTGGGGACGCGCGCCAGCGCCTCGGCCGAGGCGCCCGTGGGCAGCGACGCGAACAGCACGTCGAGCTTCGGCAGGGTCACAGGGTCCCACTTCTCGATCACCAGTTCGGCCAGCTTGGCCGACACACCGGGGAAGCGGTCCACCAAACGGCTGCCGGCGCTGCCCTCGCCGGCGGCGTAGATGAGCTCGAAAGAAGGGTGGCTCGCGACCAGGCGCATTGCCTCGCCGCCGCCAAAACCGCTGATCCCGACGATGCCGACGCGAATGCTCATGGTGGTGTCCTGCTGCTGGAGGGAGCGAATAATACCAGACCGCAGTGAGGGTGACCCATCCTGCCGGTGTTGCCCGGAGCAACGTGAAGCGAACGAGCGGCACG
The DNA here is from genome assembly GCA_036521275.1 of Acetobacteraceae bacterium. Lineage (GTDB taxonomy): Bacteria > Pseudomonadota > Alphaproteobacteria > Acetobacterales > Acetobacteraceae > DATDIC01. The sequence goes on along the minus strand of DATDIC010000511.1, from coordinate 233 downwards.
GTGGGCGACAAAGTCATGGATGGCCGGCCCCTCGGGACGAGCCCGAGGGCATGCTTCGCCGGCCATGACGGAAAGGGTCAGCATCAACGCCGGTTGGTATAAGTTAGCGAACTCGCGCTGCCGGCGCCGCCGAGTCCCGCGAGTTTGTCGTCCGACCTGAAAGTACCTGGCTTTCGTCCAATGGTTTCACGTGTGGCCGCAATTCCGCATCGACGAACTCATGCCGTGGCATT
>DATDIC010000510.1:0-8450 GCA_036521275.1 Acetobacteraceae bacterium | reverse complement strand
TGCGCGACGATCTCGATCCGGCGCTGGAAAGCCTGCTGGGCGATGCGCTCGGCCCCGGAAGTTGGCTCGATGTCATCCGCCAGACCGTGTCCACCTACGCCTGGGACGGCTGGGCCGATCTCGATCCCGACGAAATTCCCCGCGGCGACGGGATGCGACCAGGCGCCGCCCGCCGCTGTCTTGCCCGCCTGCTGCAACTGGCCGGGCCGGAATCATCCCCCCAAACCACCCATCACTCCGGCGAAACCGAGCCTCCACCCCCCCGCCATTCCGACGAAACCGGTCCTCCATCCCCCTGCCATAACCCACCCCCCCGCCATTCCTCGCCCCCCCGTCATTACCCGCCCCCCTGTCGTAACCCGCCCCCCCGTCATTCCCGCGAAAGCGGGAATCCATCGGCCACCATTCATCCCCGCTCTCGCCGGGATGACCCCGACGAACCGACTCCTTCCACCCCACCCCCACCCGTATCGACCGCGCTGGATATCGGCTGCGGCACCGGACGCACCACCTTCGATCTTGCTGCGCACTACCCCGCTGCCCTGTTGCTCGGGATCGATCTCAACCTGTCGCTCCTGCGGCTCGCCCGCCAGGCGCTGGCCGGCACCGTCTCCTATCCCAGGCGCCGCATCGGCCTCGTCTACGACCGCCGGCGTTTCCCGGTCGCCCCCACCGGCGCCGGGCGAGTCGATTTCTGGGCCTGCGATGCGCTGGCGCTGCCATTCGCCCCCGGTGTCGCCGATCTGACCGTCGCGCTCAACGTGCTCGATTGCGTAGCGGAACCTGCGCGGCTGCTGGCCGAACTCGCCGCCGCCACGCGTTCCGGCGGGCGGCTGCTGCTGGCCTCGCCCTACGATTGGTCAACCCGCGCCACGCCAGTGGAGACCTGGATCGGCGGGCACTCCCAGCGCGCGGATCATGCCGGCGCCGCCGAGGCGTTCCTCCGGACGCTGCTGACCGAAGGCGCGCATCCCCGCTCGGTCCCCGGTCTGCGGCTGATCGGCGAAGAGCTGGACTGGCCCTGGCAGACCCGCCTGCACGACCGCAGCTCGGTCCAGTACCGCTCGCACCTGCTCGCCCTGCAACGCAACTGAAAGCGCCGCCTACAGCGTCCCCAGCGCCGGCGCCACCCACCCCAACACGCCCAGCACCAGGCCCAGCCCACCAAGCAAGAAACCGAAGCGCAGCAGCAGCTTCGACATGGTGATCACGGATGCGGTCGCCAGCACGATCCCAAGCTCCAGCGCCGCGGCCGCATTGTCGAACGTATGATCGCGCTCCAGCTCGAACTGGCGGATCTCGTCGAACCCCCGCGCCCGCTCGGCGATAGCCTCTTTCCCGTCCTGCGCGTCTTTCTCATAATGAACCTGGTCGTCCCGCAACTGCCGCAGCAGCCCATCGCGCATGGCGATCATGTCCGGCTGCACCGGCCGGTCGAGCGTCGCCCCAAGCCGGGCAATGTCCTGCGCCACCGCCGCACGAATCGATTTCGCCTGATACTGCGCCCACGCATCCGAGGTCAGGATGGCGTTCTCCTGCACAGCAATTTCCGCGTGCTTGGCCTGCTGCTCGCAAATCGCCAGACCCGCCGCCAGCACGGCGATGAGCAATGCGGCCCGCTTGCTGCCATGCCCCGCCGCATGCTCCGCATGTTCCTGATGCTCAAGCGCCTCGTGCGTGCTCATCGCGTCCCCGATCGTGCCGCCGACGCCATGATATTAGCGGGTTTCCAGCATCGCTGAAAACGCTCCTGTGCGTTCTGCAAGCAAGATTCGTCACCTCGCGCACCATGGGCGGCCCCGCTCGACCACCGCGCGATTCACGGCATCGCCCATTCGCATGGTCCACTCTGGCCGGCCGCCAGACGCAAATTTCCCCGGCGCGGGCGCCCTCGCCCCCAGATCATCATTACGGCGGTTGACCGGAACGGCGGGACGGCATGCTATACTCCCCCGACTCTGCGAGCGGTTGCATGATGTCTGGTCGGCGAGCCTCGGCACTACCGGCGCCTCTCCTCACCGCGCGTGCGGCCAATGGCTGATGCGCGGATCGGCCTGTTCGGCAAGCTGCCGGCTCGCGGCGATTTCGTCCGCGTCGGCCTGCCGGGAAATTTCATCGAACCCTGGGATGCCTGGCTGCAGCGCGCCTTGGCCAGCGCTCGCGGCCAAATGGGCGAGCGCTGGCTCCCGGCCTGGCTGGAAGCCCCGATATGGCGATTCTCCCTACCACCCGGAGCCTGCGGTGCCGGCGGCGCGTTGGGTCTCATGATGCCGAGCGTCGATCGCGTCGGCCGATATTTCCCACTGACACTCGCCGCCGTGTTTCCGGTCGGATGCGCGGCGCCATCCCCGGATCAAGGCGCGGCATGGCTGGACAACTGCGAAGCCGCCGGACGCGCCGCGCTGGAACAGGATGCGACGCCCGAGCAGGTGCTCGCGCAACTCGGGCCGTTGCAGAACGGGTCGCGCCCACAGGATGATGCGATCTGGTGGACCGAAGGCGGCCCGCACGTTGCCCCAAGGCGGATGGAGCTGCTCGGCCTGCCCGACCCGGATATCTTCCCCGCCATGATCGCCGATATCGAGCCGACGGAGTTGCCCGGGTGATGATCCGCGTCCTCTCCTCCTCTCTGACCCATGTGGGAGCCGTCCGATCGCACAACGAGGATGCGCTCGTGGATCGCCCCGATCTCGGTATCTGGGCCGTCGCCGACGGTGCCGGCGGCCATCAGGCGGGCGAGGTGGCCGCCGGCATGATCGTGGAGGCGTTGTGCGGCGTCCCGCCCGGCCTTTCCGCCGCCGAGGCCCTGGCCGAGATCCGCACCCGCATCGATACCGTGCATCGGGCCTTGTTGCATGAAGCCGCCCGTCGCGGCCCTGGCGTCGCGATCGCCTCCACCGCCGTCGTCATGTGCGTGCGCGGCACCCACTACGCCTGTCTCTGGGCCGGCGATTCCCGCGCCTACTGCCTGCGCAACGGCGAGCTGTTCCGCGTCACCCACGACCATAGCCTCGTGCAGGAACTCGTCGATGCGGGCGTCATCGGCGAGCATGAGAGCGAGGGTCACCCGCAGGCCAACGTCATCACCCGCGCAGTCGGCGCCGGAGATGAAGAGACGCTGCTGCTGGACAAGGCGATGGATACGCTGGAGCCGGGCGACCGCTACCTGCTGTGCAGCGACGGGCTGACCAAATCGGTCCCGGAACGCGACATCGCCGCCGAACTCAGCGAAAACAGAGACGATGCCGCCCGACGCCTGATCGAGATCGCCCTGGAACGACAGGTCAACGACAACGTCACCGCCATCGTGCTCGATGTCGTTGCCGAATCACCCGCTCCGGACGATCAGGCGATCAGCGCGCTATAATCCAGCGTCGCCATGACCTGTACGCGATGCATGCAGCGCGGCTCGTCTTCCAGATAGTCGGCGACCGCATTGTGCACCGTGCCGATATTGTCCCACATCAGCACGTCCGCCGTTTGCCAGTGATGTGCATGCAGATACTCGGCGCGTTCCTGATGGCGGAACAGGAATTCGAGTATCTCGCCGCTCTCCCGTTCCTCCATGCCGTCGATCCACATCGTGTAACCGGGATTGGCGTACAGCACGGTCCGGCCGGTGATCGGATGGGTCCGGAAGATCGGTTGCGACACCGGCGGCTTGCGGCGCCGCTGCTCCTCGGTCAGCGGCTTGCGCATGGACCCCGGTCGCGCCCGCATCAGGTCCCAGAACTTCGCGAAATCATGGGTCGCCGTCCGCCCGGAAAGCCGCGCCTTCAGCCGTTCCGGCAAATCCTCGTACGCCGCATGCATGTTGCGGAACTGGGTCTCCCCCAGAACCTTTCCGTTGCGTCGCGGCACGCTCTGCGCATGCAGGATGTTGGCCAGCGCGACATCGCGGCTGTACGACATGTCCGTGTGCCATCCCTGCCCGGCGTCATGCAGGCCCAGCGGCTTTCCCTGCCCGTCCTTCACGTTGGAAAGGATCATCACCTCCGGCAGGTCGCGCGCATGGAACAGGTTGGCGACGTTGATCTCCAGCTCGCCGAAGCGGCGGCCGAATGTCGCCAGCCCGGCGGCGCCGAATGTCTGGCCCGGACAGCACAGCACCCCGTGCGCGCCGAGTGCCCGCAGAACCGTCCGGAAATCCTGGTCCGACAAAGGCTGGGCGAGGTCGATGCCCTCGATCCGTGCCCCAAGGGTTTCGCCGCTGGGAACAATGTTCATGGGATGGCTCCTGCGCGTGCGCCATTATTATCGCTGCCAGCGGTGCACTGCGAATCCTACTTGCCACTATCTCCCAGTCGCCTCTCTGCCTCTGTGCCTCCGCGGGTAAACGTTCCTCCTCGCCCCTCAGACCCGCCGCACCACGTAGCTGCCCGCCAGCGACGCAATGATCGCCTCCGCGTGCGCCGGATCACGCGCCTCCACCATCACTTCCAGCTCCGCCGCCTGCACGGATTCCGCCGCGAACAGCCGCTGGTGCGACACCTCGATGATGTTTCCACCGCAACCGCCGATGCGTCCGGCAATATCCGCCAGCACGCCAGGCCGGTCCGGGATCTGCAGATGCAGCCGCAGCAACCGGCCGTCGCGCAGCAAGTTCCTCAGCAGCACGTTCGACAGGATGCGCGCATCTATGTTGCCGCCGCAGATCGGCACCCCCACGCATCGTCCGGCGAACCGCTCCGGGAAGCTCAGCAGCGCCGCCACCGCGACCGCGCCGGCACCCTCGGCCACGACCTTCGCACCTTCGATCAGCAGCCCGATCGCCTGTTCGACCGCCCGCTCCGGCACCACCAGCACTTCGATCCCAAGCCGGCGAGCAGTTTCCAGCGCCACTCTGCCGGTGTCGCGCACCGCGATGCCCTCGGCGATGGTCGGGCCGCCGACCGACACGGCCGCTCCCGCCAGCCGCTGCGCCATCGCCGGATAGGCCTCCACCTCGACGCCGAATACCTGGATGCCCGGCTTCACGCCGGTTGCCGCGATCGCACAGCCGGCCAGCAGGCCACCGCCGCCCACCGGGATCACCAGCGTGTCCAACTCGGGATGATCGGCCAGCAACTCCAGCGCCAGCGTGCCCTGTCCGGCAATCACCGCCGGATCGTCATAGGGGTGCACGAACACCAGTTGCTCGGTCTCGGCGAGCCGCCGGGCGTGTTCGGCCGAATCCGCCAGGCTCTCGCCATGCAGCACGATTTTCGCGCCCCAGGCGGCGGTGCGGGTCACCTTGGTCACCGGGGTGAAGCTCGGCATCACGATGGTCGCTGCAACCCCCAGCAGATGCGCGTGGCGAGCCACCGCCTGGGCATGGTTCCCGGCCGACATGGCGATCACCCCGCGCCGCCGTTCATCGGCCGACAGCAGCGCCAGCCGGTTGGCCGCCCCGCGTTCCTTGAAGGCGCCGGTCGGTTGCAGGCTTTCCAGCTTGAGCACCAGTTGCGCGCCACAGGCCCGGGACAACTCGTCAGAGGATATTGCCGGCGTACGCACGACCTTCCCGCGGATCCTTGCGGCCGCCGCTTCGATATCCGCAAGCGTGATCATATGGAAACGATCGCGATCAGGTCCGCCTACGGGAACCGCACATCCAGGATCTCGTATGACCGGTCGCCGCCAGGCGCCGGCACGGAGACGGAATCGCCAATCTTCTTCCCGATCAGCGCCTTCGCCAGCGGGGAGGAAACCGACAGCCGGCCTGACTTGATATCGGCCTCGTGCAGGCCGACGATCTGGTACTTCGCCTCCTTCTCGGTCTCCTCATCGAGCAGCCGGACATACGCGCCGAACATGACGTGATCACCGGACAGGGTCGATGGATCGATGACCTCGACCGAGGCGACGATTTCCTCCAGCTCGGCAATGCGGCCTTCGATGAAGGATTGGCGTTCGCGCGCCGCGTGGTATTCGGCGTTTTCGGAAAGGTCGCCATGCGTACGAGCTTCGGCGATCTGACGAATGATGCTGGGCCGCTCAACCGATTTCAGGTGGCGGAGTTCCTCTTCCAGCCGCTGCAATCCGGGGGCGGTCATCGGGAACTTCTGCACGGCGTGGTCCTTCAGTTAACAAGGGCTGGAGTGCACGACAGCGACACCGCTGCGCTTCGGCACAGGCCGGACCGCTGCGGTTCGCTTAAAACGATCCGCGAAAGTAGGACTGCAAGGGCGCCACTTCAAGCGTTCCCGCCCGCAGGGCCGCGATCGCATGTACCGCCGCCCGTGCACCCGCCATGGTGGTGAAATGTGGCACCCCGTGGGTCAGCGCGCTGCGGCGGATGGCAAAGCTGTCGGCCACCGACTGCGGGCCGGACGCCGTGTTGATCACGATCTGCACCTCGCCCGAACGGATGGCATCCACGCAATGTGGCCGTCCTTCCAGGACCTTGTTCACCACCGCCACCGGCAGCCCGGTGTCGCGGATACGCGCCGCGGTGCCGCGCGTGGCCACGATGGAGAACCCCATTTCGGTCAGTCTCCGGGCCAGTGCCGGAACCCCCTTCTTGTCGGCATCCTTCACCGACAGGAACGCGGTCCCCGCCTGCGGCAGCAGCACACCCGCGCCTAGCTGCGATTTGGCGAAGGCACGCTCGAAACTGGAATCCAGCCCCATGACCTCGCCGGTGGATTTCATTTCGGGGCCAAGGATAGTATCGACCTCGGGAAAGCGCGCAAACGGGAACACCGCCTCCTTCACCGCCACATGCGGCGCGATCGCCTGCCCGTCCAGCCGGAATCCGGACAGTTTCGCCCCCGCCATCACACGGGCGCCTATCTTGGCCACCGGCACACCGGTTGCCTTCGCAACAAACGGCACGGTGCGCGAGGCGCGCGGGTTCACCTCCAGCACATAGATCATGTCGTCCTTGATGGCGTACTGCACGTTCATCAGCCCGACCACGCCAAGCGCCTTCGCCATCGCCTCGGTCTCGATCTTCAGCTCGGTCACCGTGGCGGGCGACAACGTATAGGGCGGCAAGGAGCAGGCGGAATCGCCCGAATGGATGCCGGCTTCCTCGATGTGCTCCATCACCCCGGCAACGTACACGCTGTCGCCATCGGCAATGCAATCGACATCCACCTCGATCGCGTCATTCAGGTAGCGGTCGATCAGCACCGGGTTGTCGCCAGACACACGCACCGCCTCGCGCACATAACGGTGCAGTCCGGAGCGGTCATAGACGATCTCCATGGCCCGCCCGCCCAGCACGTAGCTCGGCCGGATCACCACCGGATAGCCGATGCGCTCGGCGATCGCTTCGGCTTCCGCCGCCGAACGCGCGGTGCCGTTGTCCGGTTGCCGCAATCCCAGCGTGTGGAGCAGCGCTTGGAACCTCTCCCGGTCCTCGGCGATGTCGATGGCATCGGCGCTGGTGCCCAGGATCGGGATCTCGGCGCGCGACAATGCCTGCGACAGTTTCAATGGAGTCTGACCGCCGTACTGCACGATGCAGCCCAGCACGCTGCCGTTCTGCTGCTCCCGCCGCACCAGGGCGATGACGTCTTCCGCGGTCAGCGGCTCGAAATACAGCCGATCGGAGGTGTCGTAATCGGTGCTGACCGTCTCCGGGTTGCAGTTGACCATGATGGTCTCGAACCCGGCTTCCTTCAGCGCATAGGCGGCATGGACGCAGCAATAATCGAACTCGATCCCCTGCCCGATCCGGTTCGGCCCGCCGCCCAGGATCACCACCTTGCGCCGGTCCGTCGGGTCCGCTTCGCACGCCGGCGTGCCGTAGCCGCCTTCGTAGGTGGAATACATGTATGGCGTGGCAGAGGCGAACTCGGCGGCACAGGTATCGATGCGCTTGTAAACCGGCTGCACCGCCAGCCGGCGCCGAAGCCCCGCCACCGCCTCCTCGCCGATACCGGCAAGCTCCGCCAGCCGGCGATCAGAAAAGCCGAGCGCCTTCAGCCGCCGCAGCGCGCCCGCCTCCGCCGGCAGCCCCGACGCGGCGACGGTGCGCTCGGCATCGACGATGCGCTCCAGTTCGCGCAGGAACCACGGATCGAACTTGGAAGGCGCATGGATATCCTCGATCGACAGCCCGGCACGCAGTGCCTGCGCGGCCATCAGCAACCGGTCCGGGCGCGGCGCCGACAGCGCGGCGCGGAACGCATCCGCCCCGCCGTCCCCCGGCACTTCCACCTCATCCAGGCCGGATAGCCCGGTCTCCATGCTGCGCAGCCCCTTCTGCAGCGCCTCGGCGAAGCTGCGGCCGATCGCCATCGCCTCGCCCACAGACTTCATCGATGTGCTGAGCAGCGGCGGCGTGCCAGGGAATTTCTCGAACGTGAAACGCGGGATTTTCACCACTACGTAGTCGATCGTCGGCTCGAAACTCGCGGGCGTGGTGCGGGTGATGTCGTTCGCCAGCTCGTCGAGCGTGTAGCCGACCGCGAGTTTGGCGGCGATCTTGGCGATCGGGAACCCGGTCGCCTTGGAGGCGA